>DPSI01000206.1 GCA_003527165.1 Pseudomonas sp. | reverse complement strand
TGCCGCAGGCGACGATCTGGAGGCGGTCGATGGCGGCGAAATCGACGGGATTGGTCTTGGCCTTGCCGGTCACCAGGTCGAGATATTCCGACAGGGTGTGCTGGACGCTGTCGGGCTGTTCATGGATTTCCTTCTCCATGAAGTGGCGATATTCGCCCTTCTCGACCATGGCCGATGAGGCCGAGACCTGGACGATGGCGCGTTCGACCGGCTTGCCCGCCACGTCGAACATCTGGGTGCCGGCCTTGGTTACGGCGACGTAATCGCCTTCTTCCAGATAGGAAATCTTCTGCGTGAACGGACCGACGGCCAGCGCGTCCGAGCCCAGATACATTTCGTCCTCGCCCCAGCCGACGACCAGGGGGCTGCCGCGTCGCGCGCCCAGGATCAGGTCGCCCGTCCCGTCGATCAGCACCGCCAGCGCATAGGCGCCGGTCAGGCGGTCCAGAGTGGTCTTGAACGCCTCCAGAGGGCTGCGGCCCGCATTCAGCTCGGCGTCCAGCAAGTGAGCGATGACCTCGGTGTCGGTCTGGCTTTCGAAGACATGGCCCTCGGCGGCCAGTTCGGCCTTCAACTCGGCGAAGTTCTCGATGATGCCGTTGTGCACCACTGCCAGGTCGTCGCCAGAGAAATGCGGATGGGCGTTGCGCTCGCACGGCGCGCCGTGGGTCGCCCAACGGGTGTGGGCGATCCCCAGACGACCGGCAAGCTGTTCCTGCTGTTGCGCCTGTTCAAGCTCGGCCACCTTGCCGGAACGGCGCAAGCGATGCAGCGTGCCGCTGTTGTCCAGCACGGCGACACCGGCGCTGTCATATCCCCGGTACTCGAGGCGCTTGAGGCCTTCGAGCAGAATTGCACTGATGTTGCGTTCGGCGACGGCGCCAACGATGCCACACATGTTCAGGTCTCCTGATGGGTTTCGACGGCCGCACAGATCAGCTTGATGCCGCGGGCCTGAATGCTTGAACGCGCCTCGGCGGTGAGGCGTTCGTCCGTGATGAGGGTGTGGATATCGCCCCAGGGCAACTCCAAGTTGGGTATGCGTCGACCGATCTTGTCGGATTCGGCAAGTACGATGACTTCGCGGGCCACCTCCGCCATTACCCGCGACAAGCCCAGCAACTCATTGAAGGTGGTGGTGCCACGCTGCAGATCGATACCATCGGCGCCAATGAACAGCTGATCGAAATCGTAGGAGCGCAGCACCTGTTCCGCCACCTGACCCTGGAACGATTCGGAGTGTGGATCCCAAGTGCCGCCCGTCATCAGCAGCGTGGGCTCGTGTTCCAGCTCACGCAGGGCATTGACCACGCCCAGCGAATTGGTCATCACCAGCAGGCCGTGTTTGTGACCCAGCTCGGGAATCATCGCGGCCGTGGTGGTGCCGCTGTCGATGATGATGCGTGCGTGTTCGCGAATGCAGCCGACGGCTGCTCGGGCGATGGCCTGCTTCCAGGGTGAGACGGGCTGCGCGCTGTCGCCGATCAGCTCCTGTGGCAAGGGCACCGCACCGCCGTAGCGGCGCAACAACAGGCCGTTCTTTTCCAGCGCCGCGAGGTCCTTGCGGATGGTGACTTCGGACGTCTCGAAACGCTTGGAAAGCCCGTCGACGCTGACCTCACCTTGCTCGTTGAGCAAGGCGAGGATGGCGTGGCGTCGTTGCGGGGTATTGCGTTTCGACATGCTTAAGTTTCGATTCGAAAGAAAACTTCGCGAATCAAAACCTAATCTGTCGACCCCGTCAACTCCCGCTTGGCATCAGACGCGAAAATAGCCCATCAGGCTTTGCTGATGGTTGGCCAGCTGATTCAGGGCCTGACTGACCCGTGCCGATTCATCCGCCTGGCCGGAAAGCGATTCGGTGACGTCACGAATGCCCGCCACGTTGCGGTTGATTTCTTCCGCTACCGCGCTCTGCTCTTCGGCCGCGCTGGCGATCTGCAGGTTCATATCTGAAATCACCGCCACCGCGTCGCCAATCTTGCGCAGCGCCGCAACCGCATTTCCCACCTGATCGACGTTGCCCTGGGCCTGCCTGCGACTGTCCTGCATCGCCGTGACCACGTCGCGAGTGCCGTTCTGCAGACGTTCGATGACCTGGCGAATCTCTTCAATAGATTCCTGGGTGCGCCGAGCCAGGCTGCGCACCTCATCGGCTACCACGGCGAAGCCACGTCCGGCCTCGCCTGCTCGTGCCGCCTCGATAGCGGCATTGAGTGCCAGCAGGTTGGTCTGCTCGGCGATCGCGCGAATCACCTCGAGCACCGAACCGATCTGTTCGCTGCTGGTCGCCAGGCTTTCGACCTGAGTCATGGCGTGGTTAAGCTCGTCGGCGAGGCTGCCAATGCTGCGCGTGGTGTGATCGATCACGCTCAGCCCTTCGTGAGTAGCCTGGTCCGCATCACGTGCCGCTTCAGCCGCTTGCGCGGCGTTGCGTGCGACATCCTGCGCGGTTGCACTCATTTCCTGCGACGCCGTTGCCACCTGATCGACTTCGCGGAATTGTTGCTGCATCCCGGCACTGGTCTGGCTGGCGATGGCCGCCGACTGGTCGGCGCTACTGCGAGCATCCTGTACCGAACGCTTCACATCGGCGATGGTTGGCTGCAGCTTGTCGAGGAAGCGATTGAACCATCCCGCCAATGCGCCCAGTTCATCTTCGCGGGTGTACTCCAGGCGACGGGTGAGGTCACCCTCGCCGCTGGCGATATCCTTGAGCATCGCCGCCACCCCTTCGATGGGTCGGGTGACGCCGCGCGCGGTCAGCCACATCAGCACCAGACCCAACAGCACCGCGCCTAGCCCAATGGCCAAGGCGATCACGCTGTCCTGGCGACTTTGCGCATGTAGCGTCTGCTCCAGGCGCAGGGCGGGACCGAGCAGTACCTGCCTGGGTACCTCTAGCAGAATGGCCCAGGGTTTAAGCTCAGGTATCGGCTGCACTGGCTGCAGCACGCGGAGCATGTTGCCGTTCTCGAGCATCGCCTTTTGTCCTGCATCGACCGCTAGGCCGATCGCCTCGCTTTCCGCACCGAACGCTGCGCTCAGCGGCTTGCCGACTAGACTGGCGGCCCGGCTGTGACCACCCAGGAGCTTGGCGGGGCTGATCACGCTTAACTGACCTTCGCCCTGATACAGCTCCTGATTCGCCTGCTGGCTGAGTTGCTGCAGCGAAGCCAGGCTGATATCGACGCCGATGACACCAATCACCTTGCCGCCTTCGATCAGCGGAAAAGCGATGCTGGTCATCAGCAACGGCTGGCCTTCCACCTCGTCGAAATAGGGGTCGAGCAGACAGACCCGGGCGCTGTCGCGTGGGCAGCTGTACCAGGCGTTATAAGGTGCGCCGCTGATGGTTGGCGTGGTATCGGCGAGCTCCTGCTCGCTTATGGTCTCGGCGCTGAGCTGGCCAGGTGTACGCTGCGACCAGTACAGCGAAAAACGTCCGCTGTCATTGCCCCCCATCTCGTCGTTGCCGATGAACATGCCATCCTTGTCGTCCAGCGCGTCGGTTTCAAACACCACATATAGGCCGATCAGGTCAGGGTTGACCTGAAGCGCATTTCTGACCTGGCGATGCAGGTCTTCACGAACCTCGAAGGCGTTGGACATGCGCTCGATGGATTGTTCGCGCAGCGACAGCACCTGGCGAGCAAAGCCGTGGCCGTACTGATAGGCATCGTTGAATTGACGTTCGATGCGCAAGGCCTGCGCCAGACCGCGCGCCTGGAGATTGTTGCGCGCTGATTCTTCGAGCATCGTGCTGCTCGAAGCATTGACCAGGGCGACGGCCTGACGCGATTGGTAGAGCGAAGCGCCGATCAGCAGACCGACGATCAACAGCAGGCAGAGACCAGCCAGAAGGGTGAGCTTCCACTGGATAGACAGGCGAGTTAGGGAGGGCATAATCGCGTCCTATATTGTTATGCCCTAATAGATCGGCCAGATGTACGATCTCTTGAATACCCG
>DPSI01000398.1 GCA_003527165.1 Pseudomonas sp. | reverse complement strand
TCGGGTCGGTCAGGGGTTCGTTCTCGAAGACGTCGAGCGCCGCGTAACCTGGCCGTCCTCGGTTCAGCCCTTCGAGTAGCGCGCCCGGTGCGATCAGCTGAGCGCGACTGGTATTGACCAACAGCGCAGTGGGTTTCATCAGCGCCAGGTCTTCGCCGGTGACGATGTGCAACGTGCTGTCCGACAGGCGCAGATTGAGGCTGAGCACATTGACTTCGCTGAAGAAGGCCTCACGGCTGGCGGCCGCCTGACGACCATCGCGCTTGGCGGCTTCGCGCGAGGCCTCGCTGCCCCACACCATCACCGGCATCTCGAAGGCCTCGGCGTAACGGGCCAGCCGCTGACCAATCTTGCCGTAGCCCCAGATACCCAGCGTCTGGCCGCATAGTCGCTCGCCCAGATTGACCTGCCACAGCCCCGCGTACAGCGCCTGCATCGCCGGAAAGAGTGCACGCCGCGCCATGAGGATCAGGGTCCAGGTGAGTTCGGCCGGCGCGATGGGCGAGCCCCGCCCTTCCATGACCGCCACGCCATGGCGTGTACAGGCGGCAAGATCGAGATGCGCGGAAACCTTGCCGGTCTGGCTGATCAGCTTGAGCCGAGGGAGCCGCGCCAGCAGCGCTTCGTCGATGACCGTGCGTTCGCGCGTCAGCACCAGGGCATCGGCGTCGGCGAAGCGCTCGGCGAGCACATCCGGGTCCTGTTCAGGCTTGTGATAGACCGTTACCTGATGGCCGTCGAGCCGGTCGAAGCAGTCCAGCGAACGGATGACATTCTGATAATCGTCGGGAATGACGATGTGCATGACGTGCTCTCCAGTGCCGCCAGCCCGATCGTCGAGCTGGAATGGGACAAATATTCCAGACCGCACGCCAACCCGCAGCCGCCGACCGAGCGGCAGTTTCACTTGCTGCCGAGCTTGATCCCGTCGGGCTGACGCTTTTCGATGGCGTACTTTAGCAGCGCCGCACTGCGGAAGATGCCATGGGCGAACGTAGGGCATGGTCAGGAACGATAATGGTAGAGCGTGGCGACGCCGGTGGCGGCAAAACACAGCATGAATCCATAGAAGGTCAGGTGATGAAACCTCCGACGCCACAGGGTGAAGCGGTCGCTTTCGTTGTTGCAACCTTTGCCGTGGGCCGCCGTCCAGGTATTTCAGTTTGAGTACGGCGTCCGACTCCAGAGCCGCCGCGCCCGTGGTCCTACGGATCCTGCATAGCACATGGGTCTTCAGTTCTGCTAAAGGCTGGTTTCCTGAGTCATAGCTCATCCACGCTTAAGCCCGGTGCGTGCGGCTTGTTCCATGACCCCAGCCAAACGAGCGCTGCAAAAGATCGGAAAGAATATTTTACGGAAAGGAGCCACGAAAAAGGCTGCACTCTGAGCGCGGCATAAGTCGTAAATACATCTTTACGAAATTCCGTTTTTACCCCACCCAAAATCTTCGGCTATGTGCTCCCCGCAGGCACGTATCAGCGGTTGAATGAGGCATCCATAACAACAAGACTTACGCGGCCATCCCGCTCAGGAGGTCAGATGAAAGCTACGAAATACGTCGCCCGCGAACCGGATGCGCACGGCCGGATTGAATACCCGGACAGCGAACACGCCGTCTGGCAGACCCTCATCGAACGCCAGCTGAAGCTTCTCGACGGCCGCGCCTGCCAGGAATATCTGGACGGCATCGAGCAGCTGGCCCTGCCCCGTGACCGCATCCCGCAGCTGGACGAAATCAACCGCGTGCTGCACGCCGCCACGGGCTGGCAGGTGGCGCGCGTGCCGGCGCTGATTCCTTTTCAGACGTTCTTCGAGCTGCTGGCAAGCAAACGCTTCCCCGTAGCGACGTTCATCCGCACGCCGGAAGAACTGGACTACCTGCAGGAGCCGGACATTTTCCACGAGATCTTCGGCCACTGCCCGCTGTTGACCAACCCCTGGTTCGCCGAATTCACCCACACCTACGGCCAGCTCGGGCTCAAGGCCAGCAAGGAAGAGCGTGTCTACCTGGCGCGTCTGTACTGGATGACCATCGAGTTCGGCCTGGTGGAGACCTCGGCCGGACGCCGAATCTACGGTGGCGGCATCCTCTCCTCGCCGAAGGAGACGCTCTATAGCCTCTCGAACGAACCCGAGCATCAGCTATTCGATGTGGTCGAAGCGATGCGCACGCCGTATCGCATCGACATCCTGCAACCGGTGTATTTCATCCTGCCGGAACTGAAAAGGCTGTTCGACGTCGCCCATGAAGACATCATGGCGCACGTCCATGCCGCCATGAAGCTGGGCCTGCACCAGCCGAAGTTCCCACCGAAAGCGGCGTAGGGTGGAAAACTGCGAAGCATTTTCCACGCGTCTGTTTCGTCCAGACGCGGCCAGAGTCAGCCGAGGCGTCGTAGTGTGTAGGCTGGGCCGGGTGCTCCGCTTTAGCCCACCGATGCGACTCAAAGGATTTTATGAATCCGAGGTCTGGCGCCGCCTCAATGGTGGGCTTTAGCCCAAGCGCCCTACGAATATCGAGGCCCTAAGCAGGATGAACGGTGGGCCTAAGCGAAGCGCAGCCTAACCTACGCTGACGGCAGCCAATCGCCGCGGCGTGTCATACCAACTCCATCTATCAAAACAAGGATCGACCAATGACCAACCTCACCCAAGCCCACTGCGAAGCCTGCCGCGCCGATGCGCCCAAGGTCTCCGATGGCGAACTGGCCGAGCTGATCAGGCAGATCCCGGACTGGAACATCGAGACCCGCGACGGCCATATGGAGCTGGAGAAGGTCTTCCTGTTCAAGAACTTCAAGCACGCCCTGGCCTTTACCAATGCCGTCGGTGAGATCGCCGAAGCCGAAGGTCATCATCCCGGCCTCCTCACCGAATGGGGCAAGGTCACCGTGACCTGGTGGAGCCACTCGATCAAGGGCCTGCACCGCAACGACTTCATCATGGCCGCCCGCACCGATGAGGTGGCCAAGACCGCCGAGGGCCGCAAGTGAAGCATTTCAGCGATGTGGCGCGCGTCCCTGGTGACCCGATTCTCGGCCTACTCGATGCGTATCGTGCCGACCGGAACCCGGCCAAGCTCGACCTGGGCGTCGGCGTCTATAAAGACGCCTTGGGCCTGACGCCGATCCCCAAGGCGGTGAAGCTGGCCGAGCGGCGGCTGATCGACAGCGAGCAAACCAAGAGCTACATCGGCGGCCACGGCGATCCGTTATTCGGTGAGCAGCTGTTGTGCCTGGTCCTCGGCGAAGGCTCGCCGGCGTTGATCGAGAACCGCGCCGGTTGCACCCAGACGCCTGGCGGCACCGGCGCGCTAAGGCTGGTGGGCGACTTCATTGCCAAGTGCCTGCCGGGCCGCCGCCTCTGGCTCAGCGATCCGACCTGGCCGATCCACGAAACGCTGTTCGCCGCAGCCCGACTCAAGGTTGAGCATTACCCCTACGTCAACACGCGGAACCAACTGGACGTACCGGCCATGCTCGCCGCCCTGAATCGGATTCCCAGCGGCGACGTGGTGCTGCTCCACGCCTGCTGCCACAACCCCACCGGTTACGACCTCAGCCATGACGACTGGCGCCAAGTGCTGGAAATCGTTCGCAGCCGCGAGCTGCTGCCGCTGTTCGACTTCGCCTATCAGGGCTTCGGTGATGGACTCGATGAAGACGCCTGGGCCGTGCGGCTGTTCGTCGAAGCCTTACCTGAGGTGTTGATTACCAGTTCCTGCTCGAAGAACTTCGGCCTCTATCGCGAACGCACTGGTGCGCTGATCGCCGTCACCGCTACCGGCGACTCGCTGATCGACGTGCGCAGCCAGTTCGCCTCGGTGGCGCGCAATCTCTGGTCGACGCCGCCGTCCCATGGCGCCGCCGTGGTAGCGACGATTCTGGCCAACAGCGAACTGCGCCAGCTCTGGCAGCAGGAAGTCGCAGCCAAGCGCGAACGCATCGCCGGGCTGCGTCAAGGTCTGGTCGAAGCGCTCGCCCCGTATGGCCTGGCCGAACGCTTCGCGCATATTGCCCGGCAGCGCGGGATGTTCTCCTACACCGGCTTGACCGCCGAGCAGGTGCTGCGCCTGCGTCGAGAGGACGCGGTCTACCTGGTCGAAAGCGGTCGGGCAAATATCGCCGGGCTGGATGCCGAACGGCTCGATCAGCTCGCCGCGGCCATTGCCCGGGTTACCGCTTGAGAGAACCGTAACGCGAGGCGCTGAGGGCCGACTTGCCGCAAGCCGGCCCACGCTTTCGAAACGCTAGATCTCCCGCCGCTGGTTTGGGCCCGTCTCAGGCGATACCGCCATTGGCGCGCAGGACCTGACCATTGATCCAACCCGCATCCGGCCCGACGAGAAAGGCGACGACGCCGGCGATGTCCTCCGGTTGCCCGAGGCGTAGCAGCGGCGGCATCTGCGCGAACTGCTGGACCTGCTCGTCCGTCTTGCCATTGAGAAACAGCTCGGTGGCGACCGGGCCCGGTGCCACCACATTGACCGTGATGTTGCGTCCGCGCAGCTCCTTGGCGAATACCTGACTCAGTGCCTCGACCGCCGCCTTGCTGGCGTTGTAGATCGAATAGCCCGGCATCTTCAGGGCGATGGCGGTACTCGATAGATTGACGATGCGCCCGCCATCGTTCAGCCGCGCAGCGGCCTCGCGCAAGGTATTGAAGGTGCCGCGGGTGTTGATGCCGAAGGTCTGCTCATAGAGTTCATCGCTCGTCTGCGCCAGCGGTGTGGTCTTCAACACGCCGGCGTTATTGATCAGCACATCGACCTTGCCGAGCTGCTGCTCGGCAAGGTCGAACAGCCGTGTTACCTCTGCCGGATCGGCCACGTTCGCCTGGATTGCCGCTGCTTCGGCACCCGCCGCGCGCAGTTGTGCCACCAGCGCCTCGGCTTCGGTGACACTGCTGGCGTAATTGAGCGCGACGGCGAAACCGTCATCCGTCAGCCGCCGTGCAATCTCGGCACCGATACCACGGGACGCGCCGGTAACGATTGCCACTTTTCGAGTGTTGGTGGACATGAGGCCTCCGATTGAAATTGGTGGATGAGCTTCTGGGAGCATGGTTCAGCTTTGAATCAGTAACGTCAGGTCCGTTGCATGGCGACACTGCGCTTCGACGATCAGCAGATTCAATAAGGCCAGCTTGAGAATACTGGCCATATCCGCCTCGTGCCCGAAGGCCGAACAAGTTTGGCCCTACATCAATCACGCGCAACTGCAACCGGCCAAACGCTCACTCGCCACTTATGTACGGCCGACTTTATTCGGCCAACCGAGGCCATGCGTGCAAGGCCGAACAAGTTCGGCCCTACGCTGATAAGGCTACGTCGATTAACGGACGCAACCGGCTATGCCGCCTTCCATGCACCGCCGGTTTATTCATTCAACCGAGGCCGTGATGCAAGGCCGAACAAGTTCGGCCCTACGCCGATCGGACTACGTCGATTAACGGACGCAACGGCTAAACCGCCTTCCATGCACAGCCGAATTTATGCATGCAACCGAGGCCATGCCGCAAAGGCCCGCCATCCTGTAGGGCCGAATTTATTCGGCCGAACCAGGCACCGCGCATTGGCCGAAGAGGTTCGCCCCAACCGTCCACAACACCCGTTCGCCTGCCGTCGTCCGGCCGGCGCTTGCGTTCCAAATATCGCCGTAGCGTTTGACCATCATCCCTCGCCAGATTTGAATTAACATGATTCTGCTCGCTCCGATGCAGCTCATCGGCCCGACGACGAACGGGCTCCAGCGCCAGCCAGAGCGGCCGCTACCTTCCAGCAACAGGTATTGAACGAGCTCGTCCATGACCCATAGCAACGCCGCCGTTAACCCTGCCCCACACCAATACGCCTGCCACTCGGCCAGCGAACACGGAGCCTGTCCCAGCTGCGCCAGTGGCGAACGCCTGGGGTTTCGCTTCAGTTACGCCTATCAGCCGATCGTCGATCTGACCGCGCGCGTAATCTTTGCTCACGAAGCACTGGTGCGCGGTGCCAATGGCGAGCCGGCGCCCAGCGTGCTGTCGCAGGTCACAGAAGACAACCGCTTCCGTTTCGACCAGGCCTGCCGGGTCAAGGCCATCAAGACCGCGGCCAAACTCGACATGCAGAGCAGGCTGTCGATCAATTTCATGCCCAATGCCATTTACCGGCCGGAGCTGTGCATTCGCTCGACCCTGGAAGCAGCCCGCGTCCAGGGTTTTCCGGTGGAGCGGATCATCTTCGAGGCCGTTGAGGGCGAGCGCGTCAGCGACGCCAAGTGGCTGGCCGAGGTGTTGCGCGAGTACCAGCGCATCGGTTTTCTTACCGCTATCGATGACTTCGGAGCCGGGTTCGCCGGCCTCAACCTGCTCGCCGATTTCCAGCCGGACATCATCAAGCTGGACATGGACCTGATTCGAGGTATCGACCAGAGCCGTCCCCGTCAGGCCATCGTCAGGGCGACGGTTGCGATGTGTCAGGAATTGGATATCAAGGTGATCGGCGAAGGTGTGGAGACCCTGGACGAATGCAGCGCCCTGCACGACCTGGGAATCACCCTGATGCAGGGTTATCTATTCAGCAAGCCGTTGTTCGAAGCCTGCGCTCAGGCCGACTCCCTGGCCTGGCCGAGCGGCCTGCCGAGCTGAACGACGCTCGGCAGTCTCCAGCAGTTTGGGCAGCTCCCCGCGCAGCTTCTTCGGAGGATGCGGAGTTCTGTCCGGTGACCAGCAAGCCTTCCACCAGGACATAGACGACCAGACCGCCCTTTGCTGTGATCGTCACCCAGCGCCTTGAGCTTATCGTCCAGCGAGAAGGGGCACCACGTCGGTGAGCTGCACGGCACGCAGAGCGCGGTGAGCTGCAGATTGTCATCGTGGCGGTGGAACACCTGGGCTGATGCCACACCCCTGGAAGGCGCGCGACCCACGCGAAAGCCGACTGCTATCGGCCAAGTGGCCATGAAACCGTTGCCAGGTAGGCGCACCTGCACGTGACCGCCATTAAAACGAAACCCCACCAATGGCGGGGCTCGTCGTCAATCCGAGGGCGCCGAAGCGCCCTTCTCCGCAAGTCATGCATCAGATACGAAAGCTACCTACCAATTGCTTGAGGCGCGCGGCCTGTTGCTCTAGGTCTCCGCAAGCCCGAAGAGTCGACTGCAGGTTCTCCACGCCCTCCTGGTTGAGGGTATTGATCTCGGAGATATCCATGTTCAGGGACTCGATCACCGACGTCTGCTCTTCGGTCGCGGTGGCCACCGACTGGTTCATCGCGTCGATCTCGCCAATGCTCTGGGTGACACTGCCCAGGCGCTGACCGGCCTGGTTGGCGATACCCACGCTGGCCTCGCTCTGGCGCTGGCTCTCGGTCATGGTGCTGACCGAGTCGCGCGCGCCGACCTGTAGTTTCTCGATCATGCCGTGAATTTCCTGCGCCGAGCTCTGGGTGCGATGGGCCAGGCTGCGTACCTCGTCGGCCACTACCGCGAAGCCACGTCCGGCTTCACCGGCGCGGGCCGCTTCGATGGCGGCATTGAGTGCGAGCAGGTTGGTCTGCTCGGAGATGCCCTTGATCACGTCGAGAATCTGGCCGATGCCTACGGTCTGGCTGTTAAGCGCCTCGATCTGCGCACAGGACGCGCTGATGTTGTTCGACAGCTGCTTCATCGCCTCGATGTTCTGCTCGACCACCTTGCGTCCGTCCTCGGCCTGATGGCTGGCACCGCTGGCCTGCTGCGAAGCGTCGGCGGCATTGCGGGCGATCTCCTGAGCAGCGGCGCCCAGCTGATTGATGGCGGCGGCGACGCTGTTGGTGCGACTGGCCTGCTCATCGGAGTTGAGCATCGACGAGTTGGAAGCGCTCAACACGCGCTGGGCCACTTCGTTGACCTGCTCGGTAGCCGACGACACATCCCGGATCGATCCGTGGATACGCTCGACGAACCGATTGAACGCCATGGCCACAACACCGAATTCATCGTTCGATTCGACTTTCAGTCGCCGCGTGAGGTCGCCCTCGCCCGCCGCGATGTTTTCCATGGCCTGGCCCATTTCGGTCAGGGGTCGCATCAGCACACGAATCAGCATGCCCAGCAGCACCATGATGAACGCCACGGCGATAACCGTGGCCAGCAGCGCGGTGGTACGGAAACTGGACAGCGCCGCGTAGGCCTTGCCTTTATCTACCGAGACACCGACGTACCAGTTCACCGAAGGCAGACCCGCGACCGGGCTGAAGCTGACGATCCGCTCCTGGCCGTCGAGCTCCGCTTCGCTGTAGTTGCTGGTCAGCACCGGAGTGTTGTGCGGATAGAGCTCGCGCAGGGTTTTCATTACATTGGCCTGGTCCGGGTGGACAAGAATCTTGCCGTCGCCGCTGACGAGAAAGGCATAGCCCATGCCGTCGAAATCGAGGGTATTGATGATATCTACCAGTGCCTCGAGGCTCAGATCGCCACCGACCACGCCGAGCGCTCGCCCGCCGTTCTTGGCTGGTGTAGCCACGGTGACGACCAGCTCGTTGAGCGAGGCATCCATATAGGGCTCTGTCAGCGTCGTGCCGTTAGCGGCTACGGCGTCCTTGTACCAGGGGCGCGTCCGCGCATCGAAGTCCGCCGGCATTTCCTCATAGGGTCGCAGAACATAGTTGCCGTCGGACCCACCGAGATACGTGTACATGAACGTCGAGGTCAGCGCCTTTTGCTCGAGCACACTGCCGACTCGCTCGTTGGAGTTGTCGTGACCGATCATCTGCGCGGCGCTTTCTACCAGCAAAATGCGCCCGGACAGCCAGT
>DPSI01000159.1 GCA_003527165.1 Pseudomonas sp. | reverse complement strand
AGGGGTACATCATTACGTTAGCCGCGCCGCTGGCCAGCCAGCTAGAAGCGCAGCTCGACGCACCACAGCCCATTCTCGGCGCCGCCGGCCTCTACCCCATCCGGGACGACCTGCAATATCTCGATGCGCTCTTCGCAGCCATCAGCCGCGACTACCTTCATCCGGCACCCGCACGCGAGCTGCAACTGCATTCACTGATCGGCCTGATCAGCGCCTGGCTACGACGGCAGGCCCATGATCGTCAGCAGCAGGAGCGCCCATCGCCGGGGCAGAACTATCTGATGGCATTTTCCGCGGCGGTGGAATCACACTTTCGCGAGCAGCTGTCCGTTGAGCAGTACGCGCACCAGGTCGGTATCACGCCGGCGCACCTGAACAACCTGACACGTCGATTCACCGGCCACACCGCACAAGAAGTGGTGCATCAGCGCCTGCTGCTCGAAGCCAAGCGGCAGTTGATCTACACCGCTCTCAGTGCCAAACAGATCGCCGAAGGGCTCGGCTTCTCCGAGCCGGCCTATTTCTCCCGATTCTTCAAGCGACTCACGGGCCAGTCACCTAGGGCGTTCCGCAATCACTGCAGGCCCGCGCCGCTCCAGCCAGACGCTGATCGAACGTAAATGTCGAGCCAGGCGATAAGTATTTCACGTTGCTCCCCTGCGGAGGCCTTCGACGGCGACATTGTTCAGATAGTGGCGTTATCGATGCAGCACAGCGATCCAGTATCAGAACACATGCTCCGGCTTAGGTACGTCGTGCGCGCGAAGCGAACCTATGGCTCTATGCTCTGGCCCGCCGATCGGCAGCTCATGTCGAACCAGACGCACTCAGCCAGTCGGCCAGATAGTCGGCAACGCTACGGCGGCAGCGAATCATTCGCTCATCGTGATCGCTGCGGGATGACTATCCCGCTTTGTAAAGCCTTGGTAGCCGGCACCGTGCCTGCCGCTATCAGTTTGTGCGGTGAATCGCCTTTGTTTTCGGTAAACGCCACATTGGCAGCGATTGGTCCGGAGTCTAGGCCGCTTCCTAGTAAGCCCTTGCTTTTCTATGTTTGAAGCATACAGTTGCGCAATGAGAAATATGAAAATTGAAAATATGGTTGGTGCATTGGCGCTCGCTTTGTCTGATGCCGTTCTCCTGAGCACTCAGAACCAAGCGCCTGAAGCCGGTCCTGCCGCCGCCGCGATAGCATTGCTAGGCCATGAGCCCGGTATGACGATCGAGCGCTTGCGGCGGGCTTTGCGACTGTCCCACCCTGGGGCGGTGCGTCTCGTCGACCGGCTTGTCGCGGAAGGCGTGGTCGAACGTAGGCCGTCTGCAACAGATCGGCGTGCTGTCGCGCTCTATCTGACCGAGGCTGGGAGAGCGAACTGCGATGCTGTTCTAGCGGTGCGTCAAGAACACATTGCACGTGCGCTGGAGACGTTAAGTCCGATCGAGTTGGAAACACTCGGGCTGCTCGCCGAGAAGCTCCTGCGAGGCGTGGTGCATGATCTCGATCAAGCCTATTCGGTATGCCGCCTTTGCGATCCGGGTGTCTGCACCAATTGTCCCGTCGCAGCGGCATTAGAGGAGGCGCCTTACGGCGAGGATTCATAAGGCGGTCGAGCCGAATAAAGTAAGCCCTCGCGCATGCTGGAAACTTGCGCGCAAAGTTCGGTTGGATAACTTTTGTGCGCTACCGCTGTTACGCCTCTATCCAGCGGTAGACGAGATTGCCTGGCGCCGCTTGCTACCGCATTCTCAGGCTGTTCAATAGCGTGTGAAGTGACGATGCGGTGCCGTCGTAGCCCTCTACAAGCCTTGCCATTGTCGCGTCGTCCTGCAGCGCTCGCCGACGCAAACCTTCGACTACGCCCGGCTTGTCACCAGGCGAATCGCCTTGGCTGAGCTTCGCCGTCAGGTCGAACTCGGCAACTTCCAACCGATATCCTCGAATCGCTTTGCGCCAACCGTTCCAGAGGTGTGGCGCAAGCTCTTCAATTTTCCAGCCACCCCAGGACTCGTTCACGAGAACCAGATCTTTAATCTGCTTCTGGAGCGCCTGATCATCCATCAAACTCAAACGCCCGCGGATAACCAGACTCAGATAGTTGTAAGTGGGGTTTTAGCTCCCCTGAGTCTGGAGTGAAGGTTCGCGCAGACGCTCAATGCCCTGCGTAAGAATCACCAGGCTCACGCCAAAAAGTGCAACGTCTTTTATTAGGAATGTTCCGAGGAAGTTGAGCCAGGGAAAACCACCGGAGGCTGCTTCCCATACTGGCAGTACGAGCATGGTTGAAACGGTCGTCAGGAAGGTCAGCGCTGCCAAACCACCACCTACAACGGCTGCGCGAGCGGACCAGGCCGAAGCGATAAGCAGTATGGCCGTAAATATTTCCACGGTACCCAGCAGATAAGAGGTGCCTGCCTCACCAAGCACCGGGTAAAGCCAGGCCAGCCAAGGGGTACCGCTGATGAGCGGTTTCAGCGCCTCGACCTCTATCTGCGTGAATTTCAAAAGCCCGATCAGGAGCAGGGGCAGCACGACACCTGCGAGCGCAATCGTTCGGCTGACCTTAGCGAGCCTCGGTATGGCTGCGACGGGGATGGCTTGAATGCGAGTGACGGTTTGCATGGTGTTCTCCGCTTGCTTGCTGTATGCGCCAATCATATATCTAGCCGCGTAAATTTATATGCGCTGCGCATAGAATATTTCGCTATGAACACCTGAAAGATCGAATGCACGGCAAGAGCGTTATCTTGGCTTTGTCCGATAGGGCTCTACGAGCGAGGCGAAGCCGATCGGCAACTGCTGTAGGCATGGGCCGAGAAATCACTGATGTTCGCGAGACGGGCGTTGCGAGTCGCCTAGGAACTGTAAGCTCGCCGATAGGCTTGTTGCGCATGCC
>DPSI01000193.1 GCA_003527165.1 Pseudomonas sp. | reverse complement strand
GCGGGCTGCGCGGGGACGCTTCTCAGTGGGGCCGGATGCGCTCCTGCCAGTAGCGGCGAATGGCGAAGAACAGCGAAAGTGCCGTGAGGGTGATGAAGATCCAGGTAATGGGACCCCGGAAGAAAATCATCGGGTCGCCGCGCCCGATCAGCAGCGTGCGCCGCAGGTTGTCTTCGAACATCGGCCCGAGGATGAAACCGAGCAGAAAGGGGGCGGTGGCGAAGCCGGTGCGGTTGAACACATAGCCGACCACGCCGAAGAACAGCATCAGGCCGATGTCGAACACGCTGTTGTTCACCGCGAAAGAGCCGTAGACGCAGAACATCAGCACAATCGGCAGCAGGATTGCCTTGGGGATGTCCGCTACCAGCGAAAAGTATTTGATCACGCCGTGGCCGACGCATAGCAGCACCGCCGAACTCAGCATGATTCCGCAGAACAGCGCATAGATCAGCGTGAGGTTTTCCTGGAATAGCACTGGGCCGGGTGTCAGGCCGTGGATCATGAAGGCGCCGAGAATGATCGCGGTGATCACGTCGCCGGGAATGCCGAGCGACAACAGCGGGATCAGGGTCGCGCCGGCCACGCCGTTGTTGCCCGATTCCGCGGCGGCGACACCTTCCAGCTCACCCTTGCCGAAATTGGCGGCGTTCGGCGAGCGCCGCTTGGCTTCGCTGTAGGAGATGAAGGTGGCCGCGGTGGCGCCGGTACCGGGGATCGCCCCGATGATCACCCCGATCGCCGAGCCGCGCACGATGGTTTTCAGGCTGGCCTTCAGCTCCTTTAGCGTCAGGCCGGCACCGCTGGTGGCCGCGCGGATATGCGGCACTGCTTTCTTCAGATAGAAGTCGATGACCTCCGGCACGGCGAACAACCCGATCAGCAATGGCACGAAGGACACCCGGTCCATCAGGTTGTAGCTGTCGAAGGTCAGCCGCTGGCTGCCGTAGACCACGTCCATGCCGATGGACGAGACGATCACCCCGAGGCTGGCGGCGATCAGGCCCTTGATCGCCGACTCGCCAGCGATCGAGATGATGACCGTGAGCGAAAAGCAGATCAGCCAAAAGAATTCTGGTGGGCCGAAATTCAAGGCGATCTTCGCCAGGTAGGAGGCGAACAGGATTAACGCCAGGTTCGACAGCACGTCGGCGATGCACGATGAGTAAAGCGCCATCTGCAACGCCTTCTTGGCCTTGCCCTGTTGGGTCAGTGGATAGCCGTCGAGCAGGGTGCAGGCCGCTGCAGGCGAGCCGGGCGTATGGATCAGGATGGCGGTGATCGAGCCGCCGTACATGCCGCCCTTGTAGATGCCGACCAGCAGCAGGATGGCCGTCACCGGCTCGAGGCTGAAGGTGAACGGCAGCGCCAAGGCGACCGCCATGGTTGCGGTCAGGCCGGGAATGGCACCGACGACCACGCCGATCAATACGCCGATGCCGATCGCGACGAAGTTGTCCACGCTGAGGAACAGGCTCAGTACTTCGGAAAAATGTTCCATTCGGTCACTCGCGGGTAAGAACGGATCAGTCCCAGAGCGTGCCCGAAGGCAGCGGGACGTTCAGTACATGGATGAACAGCAGGCTTACGATCCACGGCAAGGCGATCGCCAGCAGGTAGAGCCAGGGTTTGCGCACCGGGTGCGCGGCGAACAAGAGCAGGGTGCCGAGAATGCCGGCGGCGATGGCGCCCAGCGGCTCGAACAGCAGCCAGTACGCGCCCAGCCCGGCGAGCATGAGCAACCAGCGCCATGGCGGAGCGCCGGGCTCGGAGTTCGTCTTGCGCACCGGCGGACGCAGGCAGCCTTCGAGAATCAGCGCCAATGACAATACCGCGACCAGCCAGCCGGCCACATTCGGGAGCCAGCGTGGCGATTGCATCGGATTCTGCACCATGGGTGCTTCTTCGATGTAATTCGGCACCAGATGAAACACGAACACCAGCGCGGCCAGCAGCCAGAATGCGCCGAGTAGCGTATTGATATTGGCCCAGCGCGGACGACTGGTGGCAGCGGTCATGCAAGATCCCCCTTACTGGAGTTCGGCCTGGCCGGCGACGTGCTGCCAGCGCTGGACGTCCTGTGCGACATAGTCGCGGAACGCGTCGCCTTCCTGGCTCGCCGCTTCACCGCCGATCTGTGCGGCGAAGTCCTTGAAGCTCTGATCTTCCATGACCTTTTCCAACGCGTTCTGCAGGGTCTGCACGGCCTCGTCGGGCATGCTGTCATCGGCAATCAGGCCGAACCAGGCGGTGGTAACGAAGTCGCCGAGGCCCAGATCGGCGCCGAGCTTGGACAGCGGCTCGACGCCCGGCAGATAAGGCGAAGGCTCGGCGGAGGTGACCGCCAGCGCTCTGAGCTTGCCCGACTGGATGTGCGACAGCACGGTGGGCATGTTCTCGAACGACACGTCGACGTCGCCACTGAGCAGTGCCGGCAGGGCCTCGCCGCTACCGCGGAAGGGCACGTGTGTCATCTTGGTGCCGGTCATGGTCTTGAACAGCTCGCCGGACATGTGGATCGAGCTGCCGACGCCGGAGGAGCTGAACGTCATTTCCTTGGTTTTCGCCGCCTCGATGAAGGCTTCGACGCTTTCATACGGGCTGTTCGCCGGGACCACCATGACGTTGGGGATTTCGATCACGTTGCGGATGAAACGGAAATCCTTCACCGGGTCGTACGGCAGATTCTTGTAGATCACCGGGCCGATGGTGTGGCCGGGCGATGCCATGATGATGGTGTGGTCGCTGCCGCGGCCGCCACGGGCCAGCTGCCCGGTGGCCATGGTGGAGCCGGCGCCGGGGCGGTTCTCGACCACCACGGTACCGATTTCCTGCTGCAGCAGGTCGGCGACCTTGCGCGACAGCACATCGGTGGTGCCACCTGGTGCGTAAGGCACCACCAGGCGGACGGTATCGGTCGGCCACTCGGCAGCCTGAGCTGAGACGAATGCGAGCGGGAGCGTGGTGCCCAGCAAGAGCAGGCGCAGGGTGCGCTTGAAGGTCAAAGTCATAGGGATATCCCGTCTTGTAGTTGTTGTGGTGTCCGACGACGAACGAGCGCCTGCCCGCCACCATACGGCCTCGACGGACATCCGGACGCGTCCACGATAAAGGAACCCATCCAGCCGGGCTTCCGTCGAATAAAAATGGTGTTCGATTATCGAACACTGGTGCGGTAATCACCTTTTGGTTTTCGATCCGCTTAAGTCATCTTCGACTCCCCGATTGCCGTTCCATTCGAAAGAAGGCGCTGGCGAGCCTTCTGCAAGACATCAATAACTGGATTACGCGCATCCTCGCAGGTTCTGGCCGCGCCTGGGGCTGGCCGATCTGGCTGCCGAAGTCGAGGTGTTGATCGCTGCGCCTGTCGCGCGCACCGACCGTCCCACCAAGGCTGTACCGCTGCATGGGCAGCACACCGATACCGTTCTTGGCCGCGTGCTCGGCAAGAGCGAGACGGAGCTGGCCGGCCAGCATGAGGCAAGTGCGGTCCGTTGAAGCCGACGGCAGAACGCAGGGCTCCACCATCGACCCGCAAAGGTGGGCTGAAGCGGAACGCCGCCCGGCCCACTCTACGCGCGGGCACTTGCGCTTATTGAGCAAGCTGTGCCTGACCGGCGACGCGCTGCCAGCGTTTGACATCCTCCTTGACGTAGTCGCGGAAGGCATCGCCCTCTTCGGTCGCCAGCTCGCCACCAACCTGCGCGACGAACGCCTTGAAGCTCTCGTCATCGAGTTGCTTGTTCAGCGCGTTCTGCAGCGTCTGCACGGCATCGTCGGACATGCTGTCATCGGCGACCAGACCGAACCAGGCGGTGGTGACGAAGTCGCTGAGGCCCAGATCGGCGCCAAGCTTGGACAGCGGCTCGACGCCCGGCAGATAAGGCGACGACTCGGCGGAGGTGACCGCCAGCGCCCTGAGCTTGCCCGACTGGATGTGTGAAAGCACTGCCGGCATGTTCTCGAACGACACGTCCACGTCGCCACTGAGCAGCGCTGGCAGGGCCTCGCCGCTACCGCGGAAGGGCACATGGGTCATATTGGTGCCGGTCATGGCCTTAAACAGCTCGCCGGACATGTGGATCGAGCTGCCGACGCCGGCCGAGCTGAAGGTCATCTCCTTGGTTTTCGCCGCCTCGATGAAGGCTTCGACGCTGTCATACGGGCTGTTCGCCGGGACCACCATGACGTTGGGAATCTCGATCACGTTGCGGATGAAGCGGAAATCCTCCACCGGGTCGTACGGCAGATTCTTGTAGATCACCGGGCCGATGGTATGGCCGGGCGAGGCCATGGCGATGGTGTGGTCGGCGCCACGGCCGCCACGAGCCAACTGTCCGGTGGCCATGGTCGAACCGGCGCCGGGACGGTTCTCGACCACCACGGTGCCGATTTCCTGTTGCAACAGGTCGGCGACCTTGCGCGACAGCACGTCGGTGGTGCCTCCCGGAGCATAGGGCACCACCAGGCGTACGGTATCGGTCGGCCATTCGGCGGCCTGGGTAACACTTGCGAGCGGGAGCGTGGCGCCCAGCAGAAAGGGCAGGACGCGTTTGAGGGCGGGCTTCATGTTCGTTCCTTTTTGTGGTTGTTCTAGGAATCCCCACCGTCTGCACGACGGTCGGTTGCGGCCAGGCCGTAAAAGCCATTACCCAGCCAAGTGTAGGCGGGTTTCCTTTCTTTGAAGCGCTGATTGCCCTGGCGATGTCTCGATACGAGGCCCGGCCGCCCTGTGCCGGGCCTCGTAAGCGTCATTGCGCGCGCAGGCGTACGGCGATGTCCGGCTGGTCGATGAACAGTCCGTCGATGTCGGTATCGAGGTAGGCGCGGATCTCGGCCTCGATGTTGCCGCGATCGGCCGGTGAATCGCCCTCGCGCAGATTGGTCGGCAGAAACGCGTTCTCGGTGCGGAAGGTATAGGGGTGCACCTTGAGTCCCGCCGCATGGGCGTTCGGCACGAAGTCGGTGGGCTGGCCGAGATTGCCGTTGGCATCGCGCGGGATGACATAGCTTTTCTCCGGGCCGACGCCTGCCGCGTAGCGCGAGATCGCCCGGAGTCCCTCGGCCGTGGCCATCTTCGCGTAGGTCAGGTCGCTGCCGCGCATCTGCTGGTCATACGGCTGCCCACCGCCGAACAGTTGTACCAGCCGTAGCTGCGTCAGGCGGCTGAGGGTTTTCAGGTTCTCCACTTCGAACGACTGGATGTACACCGGCGCATTGCGCCCGGCATAGCCGTTGCGGTGGAGGGTGCGCACCAGCGGCTTTTCCATGGCCAGGCCGAGCGTCTGAAAATGAGTCGGATGCTTCGTCTCGGGGTACAGGCCGATGCGTCGACGCTCGCTCAGCTGTAGGGTTTTCACCAGGTCGATGATTTCCTGCAGCGTTGGGATTTCCAGGCTGCCGTCGAGCCGGGCGTTGCCCGGGCGGATGTCCGGAATGCGTTCAATCGCCCGTAGCGTCTTCAGCTCGGCCAGGGTGAAATCCTC
>DPSI01000194.1 GCA_003527165.1 Pseudomonas sp. | reverse complement strand
GCGGCGTTTTCGAACACCGAAGCAGGAGATTTTTCCAATGAGAGCCCTTCGCTGGCACGGCAAGCACGATATTCGCTGCGACAACCATGTTCCCGACCCGTCGATCGAGGACCCCCGCGACGCCATCATCAAGGTATCGTCCTGCGCCATCTGCGGCTCGGACCTGCATCTGTATGACGGCTTCATGCCCGGTATGCAGCACGGCGACATCATGGGCCACGAGTTCATGGGCGAGGTGATGGAGGTCGGCTCGGCCAACAAGAAGCTCAAGGTCGGCGACCGCGTGGTGGTGCCGTTCACCATCGTCTGCGGCGAATGCGATCAGTGCCGGCGCGGCAATTTCTCCGTGTGCGAGCGCACCAACCGCAACAAGGACATCGCCGACAAGGTGTTCGGCCACACCACCGCCGGGCTCTATGGCTACACTCATCTCACCGGCGGTTATGCCGGCGGCCAGGCCGAGTTCGTTCGCGTGCCCTATGCCGACGTCGGCCCGGTGGTCATCCCCGACGGCATGACCGACGAACAGGTGTTATTCCTCGGCGACATTCTGCCTACCGGCTGGCAGGCCGCGGCGCAGTGCGACATCCAGCCTACCGACACCGTCGCGGTCTGGGGTGCGGGCCCCGTCGGACAGTTCGCCATTCGCAGCGCGATCATGATGGGTGCCGAGCAGGTCATCTGCATCGACAACGTGCCCGAGCGCCTGTCCATGGCCCGTGCCGGTGGCGCCATCACGATTAACTTCGACGAGGAAAGCGTGCTCGAGCGGCTCAAGGAGCTCACCCGCGGCAAGGGCCCGGAGAAGTGCATCGACTCGGTAGGGATGGAGGCACACGCGGCGCGCTCCATCGACTCCATGTACGACCGCGCCAAACAGGCGCTGATGCTGGAAACCGACCGCCCGCACGTGCTGCGCGAAATGATCTACGTCTGCCGTCCGGCCGGCATCATCTCGATTCCGGGCGTCTATGGCGGGCTGATCGACAAGATTCCATTCGGCGCGGCGATGAACAAGGGGCTGACCTTCCGCATGGGCCAGACCCACGTCAACCGCTGGACCGACGACCTGCTCAAGCGTATTCAGGAAGGGCAGATCGACCCAAGCTTCGTCATCACTCACAGCGTCAGCCTCGAGCAGGGCCCGGAGATGTACAAGACCTTCCGTGACAAGCACGACGGCTGCATCAAGGTGGTTCTCAAACCCTGAGGGCAGGCCCTGTGAAAACTACTGCGCTCGGTCATGCTGCGTTAAAGACAGGCTCGGTCGCGAGTCCGAACAAGATGCTATTTACAGCTCGTAAGTCCGTATTCTTTGCCTGTTTTGACTCACTGCGCTCGCCCTTCGGGTCAGCCTTCGGCTGTTGCTGCTGGTCGTTGCGGCTTGCCTGACCTTCGCCCGCTACGTTTTTACACGGCCTGCAAGTGCCGTTTCCCGCTTCCGGGGCGGCTGAAAGAGGAGGTTTTTCATGAGCGTTCCACATCGAGTAACCCATACCAATCACTCCGCCCGTTCACTCGCCCGTAGCCTTGGCTGGTTCAGCATAGGTTTGGGGGTTGCGCAGTTGGCCATGCCGGGCAAGCTGGCACGTTTTCTCGGCGTGCCCGGAAGCGAGGGGATGATCCGCGCCTGCGGTGCGCGAGAAGTGGCCACCGGCATCGGCCTGTTGCTGAGCGACGATCCCAAACCTTGGATCTATGGCCGCATTGGCGGCGACGTGCTGGATCTGGCCGGGCTCGGCATGAGCATCGAGAAAGGCACCGAGCAGGTCAACGCGGCGATTGCCGCCGGCGCCGTGGCAGGCATTACCGCGCTGGATCTTTCGTGTGCCAAGGGGCTTTCCGCCGAGAGCGAGCTGGTCGTTGAGTGGGACTACAGCGATCGCAGCGGTTTCCCCCAGGGGACTGAAGCCATGCGCGGACGCGTCGAGGCCGAGTTCGCCGCGGCGCGCGCCGAGCCTAACGGTTACAGCCCCTCGCTCTTGCTGCACTGAGGACCATCGCGAGCCCACGGGACCGGTGCTGGCTGCCCGTGGGGCCGCCTCGAATATGCGCTAAGCCAAGCGGCGTGCTTGATCGGCGCACGCTGTCTGCCGTACTGAGCAAAGCGAAGAGGCCTGCGTATACATCCGCCCCCGATTCGGCCTACTTTTTTGCTAAGGTTTGCCGCCGGTCATTCCGGCCGCACCGCCCTCCCGCGCCGCCAGTCTGCTGTCGGCGAGCCTGCCGATGAGAATTCATGTCCGCCGTCGTCAATGTCGTCCTGCCGGTTTTTGCACTGATCTTCCTGGGTTATCTCTGCCGTCGCACCGGCCGCATGGGGCCAAACGGGGCCTCCGAACTGAATCGTTTCGTCGTCTGGCTGGGGCTGCCCGCCCTGTTGTTCAGCGTGGTCGCCACCTCGACCTTGGAGCAGCTCTGGCAGCCGGGCTTCATCGCCGCGTTCGTCGTGGGCTGCTTTAGCGTGTTCGGTTTCACCCTGGTCTATCGGCTGGTGCAGAAGCAACCGCTGGTCGACGCCAGTCTCGATGCGCTCGGCGCGTCCTATGCCAACACCGGCTATATCGGCATTCCGCTGTGCATGCTGGTACTCGGCGACGAGGCGCTGCAGCCGGCCATGGTGGCGTCGATCATCGTCGTCTGCGTGCTGTTCGCCATCGCCCTGGCCTGCGTAGAAACCGGATTGCACGCCGGCCAAGGCTTCATCCGTACGTTGGGCAAGGTCAGCAATGCATTGCTGCGTAATCCCTTGGTGGTGGCGCCGCTGCTAGGTGGTTTCTGGGCCGCGACTGGGTTGGCCCTGCCGGTGCCACTGGCGACGCTGCTGAAGTTGCTCGGCGCGGCGGCGGCGCCCTGCGCCCTGGTGTCGCTGGGACTGTTTCTCGCCCAGCCGCAACCCGGCGGAAAGGTCATGGGCGTCTGGCCGCTGGAGATCGG
>DPSI01000418.1 GCA_003527165.1 Pseudomonas sp. | reverse complement strand
GCTGGTTCCGTATTCGAGCAGGTCGGCAAGCACGTCCTGCACCAGCCGCGCGGCCTCGGCCTGCTTGAGCAGGGACGGAATCTGACGAATCGCCAGGCTCTCCGGACCAAGTCGCTGCAGTTCGAAACCGAGCATCTGGAACCAGTTCGCGTGCTCTTCGGCGCAGTCCGCCTCGCGTTGGCTAACGGCGATCGATTCGGGCACCAACAACGGCTGGCCTCGCAGCCCTTCGCTGGCCATCGCCGTCTTCAGCCGCTCATACATGATCCGCTCATGGGCGGCATGCATATCCACAAGCACCAGCCCCTGAGCATTTTCCGCGAGGATGTAGATACCCTTGAGCTGGGCCAGCGCATAGCCGAGCGGTGGGACATCATCCTGGCTCTCCGGCAGGGCCACCGGGCTCACGTCGGCCAGCGGCGAAAAGAACTCGCGATAGGCGCCCTGCGCTTCTGCAACATTGCCGGTCGACATTGGTCGAGGCGCCTGGTAGCCAGCCCCGGCACCACGCCATGCAGGCTGCGGCGCCTGCGGCTGCTCTAGCACACTGGCCGCGAGACTCATCTCGTTCTGCCCGGCGAACTCGCCCGCGTCACGGCCAGTGACCTGGGTCACCGGCGCCACGCTGGCCGGCGCGGTCAGTTGATCCTCTGGACGTACGTCGCCGAGCGCGCGATGCAGCGTGCCGTAGAGGAAGTCATGCACCATCCGGTTATCGCGGAAGCGCACTTCGTGCTTGGTCGGATGGACGTTGACGTCGACCACCGCCGGGTCCACATCCAGGAACAGCACAAAGGTTGGATGGCGACCATTGAACAGCACGTCGCGGTAGGCCTGCCGCACCGCATGCGCGACCAGCTTGTCGCGCACCATGCGCCCGTTCACGTAGAAATACTGCAGATCCGCCTGGCTGCGGGAAAACGTCGGCAGGCCAACCCAACCCCAGAGGTGCAAACCGTTGCGCTCGATCTCGACCGGCAACGCCTGCTCAAGGAAGGCGGGGCCACACACCGACGCCACGCGACGCGCCCGCGAGGCCGCATCGCTAGCCGGATGCAGCGCAAGGACCACCTTGCCGTTGTGCCGCAGATGAAACGCCACATCGAAGCGCGCCAGAGCCAGGCGCTTGATCACTTCCTGCAGGTGATCGAATTCCGTCTTCTCGGTACGCAGAAACTTGCGCCGTGCCGGGGTATTGAAGAACAGGTCGCGCACCTCGACAGAGGTTCCGACCGGATGCGCGGCAGGCTGGACGCGGGCCTCCATGTCCCGCCCTTCGGTTTCGACCTGCCAGGCCTCGGCAGCATCGGTCGTGCCCGAGGTCAGCGTCAGCCGCGACACCGAACTGATCGACGCCAGCGCCTCGCCGCGAAAGCCCAGGCTCATCACGCGTTCGAGATCTTCCAGGTCGCGAATCTTGCTGGTGGCGTGCCGGGCCAGGGCCAGCGGCAAATCATCGGCCGGGATTCCGCAGCCATTGTCACGCACGCGCAGCAGCTTCACCCCACCCTGCTCGATATCCACCTCGATACGGTTGGCGCCCGAATCGAGGCTGTTCTCCAGCAGTTCCTTGATCACCGAGGCAGGCCTTTCGACCACTTCTCCAGCGGCAATCTGGTTTGCCAGCCGCGGACTGAGCAGCTGGATGCGCCCCGCCTCGGTCATGGCTGCGACGCCAAAGTGGTCGCCGGAATGTTCAGCGTCTGGCCGACTTTGATCACGTCGCTTTTCAGGCTATTGGCACTGCGCAGCGCCGGCAGACTGATCTGGTAACGCTCGGCGAGCAGGGCCAGGCTTTCACCGGAGCGAACCACATGCTCGCGGGGCGCGCTAGCGATCTTGCCCGAGTCACGCAGCCAGGCGACATAGGTGCCGGGCGGCGGATTCTCATGGAAGAACTGCCGTACACCACTGTGAATCGAGCGTGCCAGGGACTGCTGATGAGAGGCAGTCTGCAGTTTGCGCGCCTCCGACGGATTGGAGATAAAACCGGTCTCTACCAGTATCGACGGGATGTCGGGGGATTTCAGCACCATGAACCCCGCCTGCTCCACACGGCTTTTGTGCAGCGGCGTTATGCGACCCATGTTGCTCAGCACCTTCTGCCCGACGTTGAGGCTGGACGACAAGGAAGCGGTCATCGACAAATCCAGCAGCACCCCGGCGAGCATCTGGTCCTTGTCGCCGAGGCTGACATTGCCGGCACCGCCGATCAGGTCTGAACGGTTCTCGCTGTCGGCCAACCAGCGTGCGGTTTCCGACGTGGCACCGCGATCGGACAGCGCGAACACCGAGGCCCCGTAGGCGGCCGAGCGAGGCGCTGCGTCGGCATGTATCGAAACGAACAGATCCGCGCCCTTCTTGCGGGCAATCTCGGTGCGTTTGCGCAAGGGAATGAAGTAATCGCCGGTCCGCACAAGCTCACCGCGGAAACCCTTTTCAGCATTGATCTGGCGCTGCAGCTCCTTGGCGATCTGCAGTACTACATTCTTTTCATAAGTCTTGCCCGGACCGATCGCACCCGGGTCTTCGCCACCATGACCGGCGTCGATGGCAATAACGATGTCACGCTTGCTGCTCGGCAATGGCGGCAATTTCAGCGCAGGCAGGGTAGGCGACACGGGCGCAGCGGGTGTACTCGGCGTGGTCGTCGCCGGAACGTCAGTGCTGCCGGAAGGCTCGGCGCCTTCATCGAACAGATCGACCACGAGTCGATGGCCGTACTGCTGATTCGGCGTCAGGGCAAAACTCTTGGGCGTGACCTGTGCGGAGAGATCGATGACCACTCGCAACGTATCAGCACCGAATTTTGCCGCACGCAGTCCTGAGATGGGGGTATTTTTAAGCGGTAGCTGCTCGAACGGTTTGGGCAGATTGCCGCCATCGACATCGATGACGATGCGATTCGGTGCCGTCAGAGTAAAGACGTTGTGCTTTACCGGGCCGGAAAGATCGAATACCAGACGGGTATTGTCCGGCGCGCGCCACAAACGCACGCTCTGCACGTCGGAAGCAGCCAGGACCTGAACGGCCGCGAGCATTAATACCAAACCACTTACCAGCGCGCGCATGCGCATACCCAACCCCATGATGTTCATTGATTACCGATGGTCAGGATCGAACACCAGCCTTCACCGCGCTCGCCTCGTGGCGTCAGGCGCAGCATACGGCCGGCCCCTTGCGGCGTAATGGTAATGTCCAGGTCAGCCTTTGGCAAAATGCCGGCGCCACGTTCTGGCCACTCTACCAGGCACAGGGCATCTCCTTCGAAATAGTCGCGAATGCCCAAAAATTCCAATTCTTCCGGATCGACGAGCCGGTACAGATCGAAATGAAAGACGCGCGCGCTCGGCGTTTCGTACGGCTCGACCAGGGTAAAGGTCGGGCTCTTGACCTTGCCCTCGTGGCCGAAACCGCGGATCAGCCCGCGCGACAAAGTGGTTTTGCCCGCCCCGAGATCACCGTGCAGGTAGATCACACCCCGACCGGCGGTCGCCTCGGCGATGCGTGCGCCAAGCGCCAGCATCGCCTCTTCGTCTGCTGCAAACAGCGTCACTTCCGGCATGGCGATTGTTCCTCGAGCAACTGGCGAATGGTGGGAATCAGATCGGCAGCAGCAAGTCCTCGACCGTGCAGGCCAAGACGTTCTCCCGCCGCCGCATGCAACCAGACGGAGAGGCAAGCCGCGTCGAACGGCGCCAGTCCCTGCGCCAGCAATGCACCGGCGACACCGGCCAGTACATCGCCGAGCCCGGCGCTGGCCATCGCTGGGTGCCCGCGATCACACAGCGCCAGTTGGCCATCGCGGTCGGCAATCAGGGTCCCGGCACCCTTGAGCAACACGGCACAATCGAAACGAGCAGCCAGAGCGCGCACGGCGGCGGGTCGATCAGCCTGGACTTCGGCCACTGAAATACCCAACAGTCGCGCAGCCTCGCCAGGATGTGGTGTGAGCAGGCAATCGCGCGGCAGCTCGACCGCGCCCGCCGCGAGCAGATTCAGCGCATCGGCGTCCCACACTTGAGGTACGCGACACTGGGGCGCCAGCGACAGCAAACTGCGCCCCCACGGCGCCTGCCCCAGGCCTGGTCCGATCACCAGCACATCGGCGCGCTGGGTCAGCGTCGTCAATGCATAGGTGGATTCGACGCCGCTGCACATGATTTCCGGACGCCGCACCAGCGAAGCCGTTACGTGCTCGGGGCGCGTCGCCAGGGTCACCATGCCGGCACCGCAGCGAAGCGCGGCTTCGGCAGTCAGCAACGCGGCGCCGCCCGTGCCGAGATCGCCGCCGATGACCAGCACCTGACCAAAGCTGCCTTTATGGGCCGCCTGAGAACGGGGCATGAGCGCTGGCAGATTCGCTTCGGACAAGCGCAGCGCAGAAGGCTCGATCCGCGCGACGACCGCCGCATCGGCTTGCAAATTATCGAACACCAGCGCCCCGATCCGGTCCGGCCCTTGGCCGGTCAACAGACCGAGTTTGAGGCCAATGAAGGTTACCGTCAGCTCAGCGCGGACCGTCTCCCCGAGCAGACGGCCGGTGTCGGCGCACAACCCCGACGGCAGATCGATCGCGAGAATCGGCCGCGAACTTTTGTTCATCGCGCGAATGGCGCTGGCGTAGGGCTCGCGCACCTCACCGGTGATACCGGTGCCGAGCAGCCCATCGACCAATACGCCCCGCAGTTCGGATTCGGACGTCCATGGCATAACCCCGACGCCAACCGCCTGCGCTTCATTGAACGCCTGGGCGGCGTCGCCCTGTAATTGGCCAGGATCACCTACCGCAAACACCCTGACCCGACGACCGGCACGCTGTGCCAGCGCCGCGATCAGATAACCATCCCCAGCGTTGTTACCGCGCCCGGTCAGCACAGTGATCTCGTCGGCATCCGGCCAGCGCCGACGCAAGGCGCGCCAGGCTGCATGGGCGGCACGCTGCATCAGCTCGAAGCCGGACGTACCGGCAGCGATCAGCCGAGCGTCGAGTTCACGCACCTGAGCGGCAGTGTAAAGAGGGCTGGGAAGTGTGTCGGTGGTCTGGGACATGAATCACCCGAGCGAATATCTGGCAGAATTATACGCATGCGCCTGCCTGGCCGCCCGCGGCGCGTCGAGATTCGTTGCCACCTCAAGGCGCAGCGCGGCAGGTCGACCGGGCGCCACACGCCGGATAGAACTCATCAAACGCCGCAACGCCCTACGACTTGAACCCATGCCCAGCACCACCCTCGACCCAGCCGTTCTTGCCGACTCCATCAAGGAGTGGGGCCGCGAGCTCGGCTTCCAGCAGATCGGCATCACCGGTGTCGACCTGGGCGAGCACGAGGCGCACCTCGAGCGCTGGCTAAGGGCCGGCTATCACGGCGAGATGGACTATATGGCTGCGCATGGCAGCAAACGTTCCCATCCGGAGCAGCTGGTCCCCGGCACGCTGCGGGTCATCTCCCTGCGCATGGATTATCTGCCCGGTGATACACGCATGGCCGAGCAACTGGCGCAACCCGAGAAAGCCTACGTGTCCCGCTACGCGCTGGGCCGCGATTATCACAAACTGATCCGCAAGCGCTTGCAGCAGCTGGCCGAGCGCATCGAGCAAGTGATCGGCCCCTTCGGCTTCCGCGCGTTCGTCGACAGCGCGCCCGTACTGGAAAAAGCCGTAGCGCAGCAGGCCGGCCTCGGCTGGATCGGCAAGAACACCTTGGTCCTCAACCGAAAAGCCGGCAGCTGGTTCTTTCTCGGCGAACTCTTCGTCGATATCGCCC
>DPSI01000480.1 GCA_003527165.1 Pseudomonas sp. | reverse complement strand
CGCAAGAGCCTGCCGGCAGGTGTCGAGATCGTCACCACTTACGACCGTAGCCAGCTCATCGACCGCGCCGTGGAGAACCTTGGCTTCAAGCTGCTGGAAGAGTTCGTCGTCGTCGCGCTGGTATGCGGGGTGTTTCTCTGGCACCTGCGTTCGTCGCTGGTGGCCATCGTCTCGCTGCCAGTCGGTGTGCTGATCGCCTTCGCGGTGATGCGTTACCAGGGCACCAACGCCAACATCATGTCCCTCGGCGGTATCGCCATCGCCATCGGCGCCATGGTCGATGCGGCGGTGGTGATGATCGAGAATGCGCACAAGAAGGCTGAAGCCTGGCGCCACGCCAATCCGGGCAGGATATTGGCAGGTGACGAACACTGGCGGGTGATGACGGCGGCGGCGCAGGAAGTGGGCCCGGCGCTGTTCTTCTGCCTGCTGATCATTACCTTGTCATTCATCCCGGTGTTCACGCTCGAAGCGCAGGAGGGCCGGCTCTTTGGGCCGCTGGCGTTCACCAAGACCTATGCCATGGCCGCCGCGGCCGGCCTCTCAGTCACATTGGTGCCGGTATTGATGGGCTACTGGATCCGCGGGCGTCTCCCCGACGAGTCTCGCAACCCGATCAATCGCGGCCTGATCCGTTTCTACCGACCGGCCTTGGAAGGGGTACTGGCGTACCCGAAGGCCACCATCGCCGTGGCGCTGCTGGTGCTCGCCACCACACTGTGGCCGATGACCCGTCTGGGCGGGGAGTTTCTGCCGCCGATGGACGAGGGCGACCTGCTCTACATGCCTTCGGCGCTACCGGGGCTGTCGGCGCACAAGGCCGCGCAGCTGCTGCAGCAGACCGATCGGATGATTCGCAGCGTGCCGGAGGTTGCCCAGGTGTTCGGCAAGGCCGGCCGCGCTGAGTCCGCCACCGACCCGGCGCCGCTGGAGATGTTCGAGACCACTATCCAATTCAAACCCAGGGATCAATGGCGCAACGGAATGACACCGGAAAGGTTGGTGGATGAGCTGGATCGCGCGGTGCAGGTGCCGGGCCTGACCAATATCTGGATTCCACCGATCCGCAACCGCATCGACATGCTCGCCACCGGCATCAAGAGCCCGATCGGGGTCAAGATCGCCGGGGCCAACCTGGAGGAGATCGACCGCATCAGCCAGCAGGTGGAGACGGTGGCCAAGGGCGTGCCGGGTGTCAGCTCGGCATTGGCCGAGCGGCTGGTGGGCGGACACTACATCGATATCGACATCGATCGCCGGGATGCGGCGCGCTACGGGCTCAACATCGCCGACGTGCAGTCCATCGTGGCCGGTGCCATCGGCGGCGAAACCATCGGCGAGACAGTCGAGGGACTGGCGCGCTACCCTATCAGCGTGCGCTATCCGCGTGAATGGCGCGACTCGCCTCACGCGCTGGAGCAATTGCCGATTCTCACGCCCCAAGGCAGTCAGATCACCCTGGGTAGCGTGTCGCGCATACGGGTCAGCGACGGCCCGCCGATGCTGCGCAGCGAGAACGCAAGGCTCACCGGCTGGGTGTACGTCGACGTGCGTGGCCGCGACATCGCTTCGGTGGTGGCCGATCTGCGCGAGGCGGTCAGCGCCAAGGTACCCCTGCAACCGGGCATGAGCCTCAGCTATTCCGGTCAGTTCGAATACCTCGAGCGCGCCAACGCCCGCCTCAAACTGCTGGTGCCGGCGACGCTGGTGATTATCTTCGTGCTGCTCTATCTGACCTTCGGCCGTTTCGACGAAGCGCTGCTGATCATGCTGACGCTTCCGTTTGCTCTTACCGGCGGGGTTTGGTTTCTCTATCTGATGAGCTACAACCTCTCGGTGGCCACCGGCGTGGGCTTCATCGCGTTGGCTGGCGTGGCCGCGGAGTTCGGCGTGATTATGCTGCTCTATCTGAAAAACGCCTGGGTCGACCAGCAGCAGGCCGGGCAGCGCGATGAAACGGCGCTGCGCATGGCCATCCGTGAAGGTGCGGTGCAGCGGGTACGGCCCAAGGCGATGACGGTAGCGGTGATCGTGGCTGGACTGTTGCCGATTCTCTGGGGCGGTGGCACTGGCAGCGAGGTGATGAGCCGCATTGCCGCGCCCATGGTCGGTGGCATGCTCAGCGCGCCGCTGTTGTCGCTGTTCGTGATTCCGGCGGCGTATCGACTGATGCGCCGACCCGCTCTGCGAGATCCCGAGCCAAACAAGGAAACCCCTCATGAACAGAACCCGACTGGCTTGCCATGACGAAGGAGTTCGAGGCGCTACCCGAGCACCTGTAGGGGACTCAGGATCGGCGACCGGGTGCAGTTCGAGTTCAGCATGAGGGACATGAGCCAGTTCTTGCGTATCCGGCCCGAATCCTGACCGGCATCACGCTCGGCCCGTCGATGGGTCTGCCTGCTGGTGTCGAGGCAGGCCCATCGATATCAACGCTGCAAGCAGTACGAAGGCGCTGGAGATCCAGAGGCAGGCTTCCAGGCCGTAACGCTGGTAGACCCAGCCGGACAGCAGCGTGCCCAATAGCCGGCCCAAGGCGTTGGACATGTAATAGAAGCCGACATCCAGCGACGCACCGTCGGCCTTGGCGTAGGAAACGATGAGGTAGCTGTGCAGCGATGAATTCACCGCGAACAGTGCGCCGAACAGCAGCAGGCCGCCGATCAGCACGGTCTGAGGCGGGAGCCCGGTGCCTAGGCCCAGCGCAATGCCCCCTGGCAGGCCTGCCAGCAGCAGCGCCCAGATGAGCGCCGCGCGCCCATCCGGGACCTGGCCGCGCTGCTTACCCGTGATGGCGGGGGCGAAGCTCTGAATGATGCCGTAGCCGATCACCCAGAGCGCGAGAAAGCCGCCAACCTGCCAGAAGTCCCAGCCAAACACAGACGATAGATAGACCGGCAGTGCAACCACGAACCAGACGTCACGCGCACCGAACAGAAACAGCCGCGCGGCTGACAGAACGTTGATGGCGCGACTCTTGGAGAGCAGTTCGCGGAACTTCGGTTTCGCCTTGGCTTTGCCCAGGTCTTTTTTCAGCAGCAGCAGGCTTGCGATCCAGGTCAGCGCCAATGCAGCAGCCATGACCAGCAGGGACCCACGCCATCCGATGCCGGCGAGTAGGGCGCCGCCGAGGAAAAAACCCACGCCCTTGAGCGCGTTCTTCGACCCGGTGAGCACAGCCACCCACTTGTACAACGTGCCTTGCTGACCGTCGGACATCAACAGCTTGATTGAGCTTTTGGCGCTGATCTTGTTCAGGTCTTTAGCGATGCCGGACAGTGCTTGCGCGCCCATCACCCAGGGAATCGTCAACCAGGCAGTGGGAACCGTCAGCATCAGCAGCGCCACCACCTGCATGGCCAAGCCGACGTTCATGGTGCGATTGAGGCCGAGCCGCGCACCCAGGTAGCCGCCTAGCAGATTGGTGATGACGCCGAATATTTCGTAGAAGAGAAACAGGGCGGCGATCTGCAGCGGCGTATAGCCGAGCGTATGGAAATGCAGCACGACCAGCATGCGCAACGCGCCGTCGGTCAGGGTGAAGGCCCAATAATTGCCGGTGACCAGCAGATACTGGCGAACATCCGGTGCGAGGCGGGAGAGGGCGTGCATGGAAAATCCTGTTGCGGTGCGGGTCGTAGCGGAGTTGGGTGGATGCAGCGGTCAGGCTGGCCCCGACCGCCATCGGGTTCGCTAACCGGCCAGGCCGACCTTGCGCGCCAGCTCTACGGTACGGTTGGCGTATCCCCATTCATTGTCGTACCAGGCATAGAGCTTCACCTGGGTCCCGTTGACGACCATGGTCGACAGCGCATCGATGATTGATGAACGCGGATCGGTCCGGTAGTCGATGGAAACCAACGGACGCTCTTCGTAGCCCAGGATGCCCTCGAGCGGACCTTCGGCCGCTGCGGCCTGCAACAAATGGTTGACCTCTTCGGCGGTGGTCTCCCGTTCGACTTCGAACACGCAGTCGGTCAGCGACGCGTTGGCCAGCGGGACACGCACGGCGTGACCGTTGAGCTTGCCGCGCAGCTCCGGAAAGATCTCGGCGATGGCAGTCGCCGAACCGGTGGTGGTTGGGATCAGGCTCATACCCGACGCGCGGGCCCGTCGCAGGTCCTTGTGCGGCTGGTCGAGAATGCTCTGGGTGTTGGTCAGATCGTGAATGGTCGTGATCGACCCGTGACGGATGCCGAGGTGCTCGTGGATTACCTTTACCACCGGCGCCAGGCAATTGGTGGTGCACGACGCGGCGGTAACGATGCGGTGTTGCGCCGGATCGAACAACCGGTCGTTGACGCCCATGACGATGTTGAGTGCTCCGGCTTCCTTGACCGGCGCGCTAACCACGACGCGTTTCACGCCTTGCTCCAGATAAGCTTGCAGAATCGCAACGGTTTTCATCTTGCCGCTGGCTTCGATCACCAGGTCGCAGTCGGACCAATCGGTGTCGGCGATGGCCTTGTTCGCGGTCACCCGGATCCGCTTGCGCTCGATCATCAGGCAATCGCCGTCGCTGCTCGCTTCGTGCTGCCAGCGGCCATGCACCGAGTCGAAGTTCAGCAAGTGGGCATGGGTAGCGGCGTCGCCGGCCGGATCGTTGATCCGAACGAACTCCAACTCAGGCCAGCCCCAGGCGGCGCGAAGCGCCAGACGTCCAATGCGGCCAAAACCATTGATGCCTACTTTCACAGTCATAAGAGGCCACTCCCCAATAGCAGATTCAACTGGCGCGTGGCGCAAACATGATGATTGCCATGCCAAGCAGGGCCACTGCGCACCCGAGCAAGTCCCAGTAAGTGGGCCGAATGCCATCGACCAGCCATAACCAAAGCATCGCCACGCCCACGTAGATACCACCGTAAGCGGCATAGACCCGGCCTGCGGCGGTCGGGTGTAGCGATAGCAGCCAGGCAAACAGCGCCAGGGACAAGGCCGCAGGCACCAGCAGCCAGACACTCTTGCCCTGCTTGAGCCAGAGATAAGGCAGATAGCAGCCAACGATTTCAGCGACGGCAGTGAGGGCGAAGAGGGCGGTGGTTTTGAGCATCAGGCTTGGCCGGCTTCGAACTGGGCGATCCAGGCCGCGTGGGCCGGGTGCCTAATGGCTTTGGAGCGTAGCGCCTGAACAAGCCCGATCGCCCGCTCGCGCGGCACGCCCCGCTCGATGAGAATGCGTGCGGCGATCAATCCGGTACGTCCAGAGCCGCCTTTGCAGTGAATGGCAACGCGGCGGCCTTCGTCCAGCAACGCGAGGACCCGTGGCCGGTGTCGCGCCCATTGCGCATCGAACGCTTCGCCAGGATTCTGCTCGTCGGGCACCGGGAGCTGGAACCATTCCAGCCCGTGCGCCGCACACAGTTCCGGCAGGGTATCCGCCTCGTTGTCTGCCAACTCCGAGGTCGGCATCAGGGTGACTACGGCGCAGGCGCCGGCGGCTTGCAGGGTAGCGAGCGCACCAGCGACATCGGTACCTCGAGTGCCTGGGCACGGGGTGAAGATCAACGCGCCGGGAAGGTCTGCTGCGGTGAAAAGATCAAAGGGGTGCTGGGTCATAATCGGCTCCTTCGAGCGTGCTCAGATGGACCGCTGATTGACGCGCCGGGACAGCGCTTGCGCCGATTCCTTACGTTCCGAATAGCGATCGACCAGATAGTCCTGGCGGCCACGCAGCACAATGGTGAATTTCATCAGTTCTTCCATGACGTCGACCAGCCGGTCGTAAAAGGCGGAGGGCTTCATGCGGCCGGCGTCGTCGAATTCGAGGAAGGCCTTGGGTACCGAGGACTGGTTGGGGATGGTGAACATGCGCATCCAGCGCCCCAGCACGCGCAACTGGTTGACCACGTTGAACGACTGCGAGCCGCCGCAGACCTGCATTACTGCCAGGGTCTTGCCTTGCGTCGGGCGAACGGCGCCGAGCGCGAGAGGGATCCAGTCAATCTGCGCCTTGAATACCGCACTCATCGAGCCGTGCCGCTCCGGAGAGCACCAGACCTGTCCTTCGGACCAGGTCATCAGATCACGCAGCTCCTTCACCTTCGGGTGTGTATCCGGCGCGTCGTCCGGCAGGGGTAGCCCGGTCGGATTGAAAATGCGTGTCTCGGCGCCCAGCCGTTGCAGCAGGCGCGAGGCCTCCTCAACCACCAGGCGGCTGAACGAACGTTCGCGGTTCGAGCCGTAGAGCAGAAGAATCCGTGGAGGATGGGACAAATCACCCGGATTGCCGAGCCGTTCAAGGTCGGGCAGGGCGAACAGATCGTCCTCGACGTTCGGCACTTCGGCCTGAAGCAGGTCACTGGTCATGGAGGTTCCCTTGTTCGTTCAGCCACATACGGAGGTGCGTTCAGGCCGGTTGCGCATGGCTTCCAGCCGCCGGCTGTTGGACGCCAGCCAATTTTTGTTGGCGTCGAGAATGGTCTGCAGCATCTGATGAACCCAGTCGGGCAGGTGCGGATGGAGGCGGTAGTAGACCCATTGGCCCTGACGCCGGTCCGCCAGCAGCCCGCAGCTGCGAAGCTGCGCCAGGTGCCGGGACACTTTCGGCTGGATTTCGTCCAGGGCACAGGTCAATTCGCAGACGCACAGCTCACCTTCGCTGGCGATGAGCAGGGTCGTCCGCGCGCGGGTCTCGTCTGCCAGACATTTGAAAACGGCGGTCGGGGTCAGGTGTTCAATCATCTAGACGATGCCATCAATTTAGATACGTTTCGACGAATATATTGCCTGGCACATATGCAGGTAAAGCATCGAGCGAGACCGATCGACTGGTTGGGGTTTTTAACGTGCTTGTTATACGGGCGTGGCTAGCGCTGCGCTTTACGGACAAAGACATATGAATTAGCGTATATCAACGACATTATTGCGAAGGAATGAGTTCAGCATGTCCAGCCAATGCGAAGTCGCCGGGAAGAATGCCGCAGGAGCGCCGCTCGGTTTCTTCGAACGTTATCTGACGCTCTGGGTGCTTCTATGCATCGTCGCCGGGACACTGCTCGGGCTCCATGCTCCAGAGGCCGCCCAGGTGGTGGGCGCGCTGGAAGTCGCGCATGTGAATATTCCGGTCGGCTTACTGATCTGGGTGATGATCATCCCGATGCTGATGAAAATCGACTTCTCGTCGCTGCGCGAGCTGTATACCCAACGAGCGAGCATGGGGATTACGCTTTTCGTCAACTGGGCGGTAAAACCCTTCACCATGGCGCTGCTCGGCTGGCTGTTCATCAAGCATGTCTTCGCCCCCTGGCTACCCGCAGCTGAGCTGGACAGCTACATGGCCGGGCTGATCCTGCTGGGTGCCGCGCCATGCACCGCGATGGTGTTCGTCTGGAGCAACCTCTGTAATGGCAACGCCAATTTCACCCTCACCCAGGTGGCAGTGAATGACCTGGTGATGGTGTTCGCCTTTGCACCGATCGTGGCGCTGCTGCTGGGCGTGTCGTCCATACCGGTACCCTGGGACACGCTGCTGCTATCGGTATTGATGTACGTCGTGATCCCGCTGGTCATCGCCCAGTTCATTCGCGCTCGGGTGATACAGCGAGGGGCGGTGGCATTCCAGGCGACGTTGGCCAAAAGCGCGCCATTTTCCATCGTGGCGCTGCTAGCGACGCTGGTTCTGCTGTTTTCGTTTCAGGGCGAGGCGATCGTGGAGCAGCCCTTGATCATCGCCATGCTGGCGGTACCGATTTTCCTGCAGACGCTGTTCATCGCCGGCCTCGGCTATTGGCTGAATCGCAAGTGGCAGGTCCGTCATGACGTCGCTGGCCCCTCGGCGATGATTGGCGCGTCGAATTTCTTCGAGCTGGCAGTGGCGGTGGCGATCGTGCTGTACGGATTCAACTCCGGCGCGGCTCTTGCCACGGTAGTGGGCGTGTTGATCGAGGTGCCGGTCATGCTCTGGCTGGTTCGTACCGTCAACCGCAGCCGTGATTGGTACAACCGAGCCTTGCACCGGGCTTGACCCTGTCCGATTACTCGCCTTGAAAGCTGAGCAGCAGGATCGAATAGCCGACACAACCGAGCAGGAAAGCGCCGAAACGGCTTTTGCGCTCTTCAGGCAATTCCTCCTTGAGCACGTTCAAGATGATCGAACCGCCAACGAATGCGGTCAGCGCCGAAATGGCCAGTTCGGAAGCCTCGATAGCGGTCCCCACGGCCCAACCGGCCAGGGGCATCACCGCGAGCAACCAGCGGCCACGGCGCCTGAACAGATCCTTGTGATCGCTCTGGAGGGCGAAGTCGTTGACCAGAAAGTGCAGTCCCATCGCGACGCAGTAGAGCGTCAGCGACGTCAGGTTGCTGTTCTCACCGTGCATCAACAGGTAGCCAATCAGGCCGTTGTAGATCGCGAATGCGGCGATGTGCAGCCAGAACACCCCTGCATGGGATTGCTCGTGCTCCGGCAATTCGCATCGGTGCTTCTTGATCAGGCGTTCCAAACCATAGAAGGCCGCGAGGCCAAGCAGCGCCAACAGATAAGCGTGATGCTCGAGGTAACTAAGCAACGCGATATCGCTACCGTCCATCACCTTCTGACCACGGGCCAGTTCGGGTAACAAATGAACGAACACGTAGGCGACCGAAACGCCGCCAGCCATCGAAAGCCAGCGACTGCGAGGCAGGCGGCTGAGTTTGCGCAGGCGTCCTGCGCCCAGGTGAACAGCAGCCAAAGCAAGGGCTGCGACGAGACTTGCGAACAAAAGCGATACCAGCGGTTAGGGACTATGTTGATCAATGGATCAGACGTACACGTGGCCTCTTACGTTCAAAGCGAAGGTCCGGGCAGCGGGGCAATCGCGTGCTATCACAGGGCCATCCCGCGATGTATGGTCTGGGTAAGCTGGTGAGATTTTGTTAGAGTTCGCCGCTTATGAAAGCGAGCAGTCATCCAGCTTTGAATTTGCACTGAAAGAGGTGTCTGCTTGAT
>DPSI01000034.1 GCA_003527165.1 Pseudomonas sp. | reverse complement strand
CGCTCTTCCGATCTCGACAAGTCGGACTACCAGATCGGCGATCCGCAGATCGGCATGATCCTGCGCGAGCTGGGCGTCACCTACAAAGACCCGGCTCACCTGAAGATCATCAGCGGTAACGGGCAGTCGATGGCGCCCATCATCCAGCACATGGACCCGATGATCAGCGACGTCAGCATCAGGGAATACACCGGTGACGGCATTTACGCTTTCACCTGGCAGGGGCATTTCTATATCAAGAGCCTGCAGATCGCCGACGAGGATCATTTCCTGATGGTTTCGGCTGACGAAAAGCTCTATCCGCCGAAAAAGATCAGGGTCGACGACACATACATTCAGGCCAGAATTCTGCTGGTCTGGAATGCGAAGCGGGTCTGATCACACACAACGCAAGGAAGCGAACCATGAGTTACTTAGTACTCACCCGCAAGGCAGGCGAGAAAATTACACTACGCGCGCAACCTGGCACCGACCCGGAAGACTTACTCGCCCAGCTGATGCTAGACGGGATCACCGTCACGGTGCAGGGGATCAAAGGCAGTCGGGCACATATTGGCGTTGAAGCTCCGCTTGACCTGCAGATACTGCGCGGCGAGCTTGAAGAGGCATGAGCGCCACCGGGGCGCCGAGCAAGGTTAGGATTTAGAGGACTGAAGCATGGAAACGGAATTCAAAGATGACCCAGCAGGCCACACGAAGATGGCTTTCGTCATCGACAACAGGCGGCCTGTTCTCGCCTCAGTCTATGCGCAAAGCCTTGAAGCCTTGGCCGCTGAGTACACCCGTTATATCTCTGCGTTCCACTCGCCAGCCGACGCTGAGTTCACGCATATGTTCGTGCACCAGATGCGGCAAGGAAGCATTGTCAGCGTTCTGGAGCCCATCGTCGTTGGCGCCCTTCCGCTTTTCGATGCGGCACGGACGATCTTTGAGTACAGCGACTATCTGAAAGCGATCATTGATTGGGCCTTGGGAAAAACCGAGGAAAAGCCCAAACTGGCAGACGAAGCCAGGACTCTGAAAGATATGGTCAAAATCCTGGAGCCAGTAGCGCGCGACCAGGGTGCCCAGATGAACATCGGAACAGTTGAAAACCACGGCACGATCAATTTCACGCTGAACATCAGCACCACTGATGCAAATGCGGCGCAGAACCACTTCCGTCGCTTCATGGAGCCGGCCAAACCCCTGCCTGGCGGCGAACACAAGATGGTTGCTCTGCGCTGGTATCAAACCAAAGGCGATGCCAAAGCCAAAACGGGCGACAAGGCGCGGATCGAAAGCATTTACCCTAACCCGGTAAAAGTGATGTTCGCTTCGCCGGACCTCAAAGAGCGCATGGTGATTGCCGAGGCGCAGATCTACCACAAAGCGTTCATCGTCGATGTGTCTGTCGAGGTAGTCGATGACAAGCCTGTCCTGTATGTCGTGAAGGCTTACCACGACGAGATAGACCTAGCATCCTAGCCATCCAAGCCCCGCACCTAGCGGGACTTTTTGTATCTGGTCTACGCTGATCTAAAACAATAAGGATCAGCCATGACCGACCGTAATGCGCTTCCCGCCCTGCTCTACCAACTCCACATGAATCAACTGGCCATAGGCGCAGCGGTCGAAGAGCTCGCTATTTGGGTTGAGCAACGCGGGTCCGTTGATACCGCCCACGCTGTCAAAAGCCATCTCGATCTGCTCAACAGCAGCTCTGACGATATTGCCGATCTGATCGCCTCTCTTATGGCTGACGGGTAGCATCAGAACGGAGCCTCGTCCTCCACCGCCTTTACTTCTTCCTCCCGGATAGCCTCGTCATCATCGGTCGACTTGTCCCAATGCAGCGTCACCGTACCGTCGTCGTCGGTTACGACCATCTCTAGACCATCCGTCTCGGCCAGCACCTGCATCACCGCATCCCATGCCTCGTCTGGATCGTCGTCCAGCTGATGGATCGTCACGCGCCTGTTCAACTGCGCTATCGGTGAATTGATCATCGCGGATACCCGCAGCCCCAGGCGCTCTGCCGGGGTGGGCTTACTTACTGCCTGCTTGCTCGCTTGCTTTGCCATATCCAACTCCTGACTACTGGATGTGCATACAGTATTCGCGATGGAACTAATTGGCAACCGTTCCGCTTATCTCCTCCCAAACGGAAAGAAATATCTCCATTGGAGTTGACATGAATATTTCCATGGGAGATAGTAGCTCCATCGCAGCGCAACACACAGCGCACCGACAGGCAGAGATGCCTCGGCATAGCCGGAAGCTCTTTCACAACTCAGGAACATCGCGGCGGGGTCCCGGCAACGGCACAGCGCGATCAACAAATTCCCCGTCCCATGCCAGCTCTGGAACTGGCCTCGGCTCCACATGTAGCCGAGCGAAGTTGCGCAAGTCGCCTGAGGCGTCGCCAGTAGCGGCTAAGGGTAGAGATACGAATCCGACACAGCGCGCAATGGAGATAGGTCGCCGGGATTTCCCGCCGACCGGCCCAGCCCACCGTGGCAAGTAACGGAGGCCAGAAAGACAGAATCGAATTAGCGCTCCGAGCCTCGGCTATGAGGAGCGCCGGACCTCATGCGGTGTGCCTACTTAACCGGGCGCCAGGGGCTGTACCCCGCATGTTGTATTGACCGATGACCACGCCGCAACGCTGATCGAGCGACGTGACCAGGAAGCCCCGATGCCAACCCACTGACGACTCACGGCCTGCAATCAGCAGCGGGCGCGGAGCGGATCCATGCCGGGCCTTGGATGACAGCCGGGAAAGACCGGCACCTTACATAGCGACAAGCGCACCGATGGCCGCCAGTAGCGGGTCGGTGCGAGGAAACGATAGCGCCGGGGTAATCGCCCCGGCTGTATCGGTGAGTGATCTGACTTGCGAGATAGCTACGCATGAGCCGCCAAGGCTTCCTTGGTGGGCGAGTTACGCAGGCAGGCGGCAGGTCCTGCGCAGATCACTCAACCCATACAGAACACCCCGGAGACACGCCATGGACACCATCGAAATCAACGGTTGGCAGGGACGCCTAGGTCACGGACTGGCCCCTCAGGAACTCCGCGCCACGCTCTACGCCATCACCAAGACCTGCAAGGAGACGGCTAGGGAGCTGGGTATCAGCCCCGGCACCGTTCAAGACCGTCTCGACAACGCCCGCTACAAGCTGGGCATGCAGCGCACGGTTCGCGGCTTGATCGCTGAGGCCATGAAGCGCGGAATCATCTCACCGTTGGTATTGGCTCTTTGCTTCGCGCTGGGCCTCACAGCCATGCAAGACAGGCCAAACAACAGGCCGGTGCGTACGGCGAAGGTATCGGTTATGCGGGCATATAGGCAGGAGGTGGCATGAGTACGGAACAGATGCGGGAAGAGTTTGAGGCTTGGGCGCGTAAGCACAACGAGTCTCTTTGCGAGGACGGTATAGGCGTGCCTGAAGACATCCGCCTTGATCGCCAGGGTGGCGCCTATATCTGGGCAAACGCTGAATCAGCATGGCTCGCCTGGCAAGCCTCCCGCGCCGCGCTGGCGGTGGAGCTGCCTAACCCAATCGAAGTTCACGACTCTGGTGATTATCAGATGGACACAATCGACGCCCTAGAAGCAGCCGGCATCACGGTAAAGCCATGACCCCCGACTTCAAGCTCGCCCTCTGCTGGCTATCGCTGGCCGTGGTTGTGGCGATAGCAAACCTTTTACCCATCAGCACATAGGAGGATGAGATGTGCAATTGCAGAGTTGAAACGGAAGCGCGACTGATGAAAGCCATCCCTGAGCAGCTGCCAGATGGCCACAGAAACCTCCGAGTGAGCCTGACAGGGTATGCCCTGATGATGGGCGAAGGCGGCGCTCAGTCGCGACAGGTGATGCCGATCGCGATTACCTACGAAGCCCCAAACCGGGCGGGCGCGATGAAGGACAAGAAGCAGTCGATGAGCATGATGGCGAACTACTGCATGTTCTGCGGCGAGAAGTACGAAAAGACTACCGACCCGCAATGACCCCATATCACGGCTTACTAGCCCTCACCGCTATCTGGATCGTATGGATTGTCAGGGAGTGGTGGGGGAGGAATTGGAAGGAGAAGGATGAATGAGCGAACAGAAGTTGGACTGCTACATCGTTGGCGACCATGACTACTACGCGGCCTATTCCGCTAGACAGGCCGAAGAGTTGCACATGGACCTAAACGACTTTGAAGAAGACGGCCGTGAAGAAGCTTGCTTGGTTGTCGGCGCACTCCTTGACAAGGAGTGGGTAGAGAAAGACACCCGCGAGTCTGTCGGCACCCTGCGCCAGTGGCTATCTCAAGCGAAAGAGCCTTGCTGGCTTTCAGGTACTGAGTAACACCCCTCCTACACCCAGCCCGTCCGGGCACACCCACTCAATCGAAACGCTGCGCAGGACGCGGCTATGGAGAGCTTATGTCTGTTGCATTCGAGCTGAACGAAGGAAAGGTAGTCATCGACGTGAACTATCTGCTGGACGCCATGAGCGATCAGGCCAAGCTTGATCTGGTGGAGCGCCTGGCGGTTGAGGACGTTGTGATCAAGCACGTCGTTGACCAGATCGTCGATGGCCTCACCGAGAACTGCTACGGCGGCTCCCGCTTGTGTGGCTCGTCTGTTGAGCCTTCACTGCCGCTGGACATTGCGCACCGTCGCATTGCCGAGGCCAGCGGAGAGATTGCGAACGCTGAAATCGCATCGCTAAAGCGCGAACTTGCGAGTACTGCCGAGCGCCTTCGTAGCGCCTACGACGAGCTTGACCGACTGCACCACCCACATCGCGGCGCATAACCCACCAGCCCGTCCGGGCGACCCGAGACAAACCATGAACGACACGCTCAGAAAGCTGCGCAAATATCGCGCGCTGGCCAGGCAGTGCAAGCGCATGGGCGAAACATCAAGCCGACGCAGCTTTATCGAATACGCCCTGTTCTGGCGCCGAATTCTTCGCGTAGAGCGGAAGCGCAGCAACTAACCAGCCCAACCGGGCACGACCTATAGGTACCCACCATGTACTCACAACTGACAGGGTTCAGGGAATACCCGTGCCCGGAAGATAGCGTTTCTCTTGAAGACGCGATCAAGGATCAGCTCGACGAACACCACGCCGACACCATGCAGGCCTACACCGAGTACTGCGGCGATCGCATGGAAGTGCCGGCCAACCTGATCGGCGCTCTCATCCATCTGCAAGGCCCCAGCTACTGCTGGGAAATGCAGCTGGGCCGCATCCATGAGGTGCTAGGCGAGGCGCTGAAGGAAATCGTCTACGACATCGACCAGTACAAGAAAGCATTCATCGAACACGAAGCAGAGCGGCGCCGTAAGGAAGCCGAAGAGATCAAGCACGAGGTGGCGGCATGAGCCAGAAAAAGGCGAAGGACATCCTCGACGAAATGACCCGCGACGAGCTGTTGGCCTGGATGCGGTCGAGCTGGCATCAGCGGCCAAAGCGCAGCGAGCTGCTTTACCTGCGCTGGAAAATCCAATCAGAAGCCTTGGCGTCGGACTACCAGAAAGAGATCAGCAGCCTCGACCATCTGGATTTTTCTGTGCGCGACCGCTACGCAGCTCAGTGCAACGCGACGAACAACGTGGCCGAAAAGCTTCGGCTGCTAAAGCTGATAGAGCCATACGACAGCGCAATGTCTGCACACCTCAAGCGCTACAAGGCGCTGGATGCACGACAAGCGAAGGTCGACCGGCTTTACGAGCAAATCGATGTTGAGCGCAACAAGGAGGCGGTATGAGCAAGGAAGTGAAGCGGTACGACGGATTGCTGGACAACCTGGGGCATGACTGTTTCTACGTCCGGGCCGATGACTACGAAGCCCTTCTCGCTGAGCGGGATGCAGCACAGAAGGATGCTGAGCGCCGGGTTCCGCTTTACGAAACGATCGAGCGGGCCTGCGGAGAGCTGCCTGAGGGCTGGACCATCATGCTGTGCGCCGAACATCACGCTGGAACGGTTGAGCTGTACGGCCCGGATGGAAGTCGCGAGGAATTCCCTACCAACAATGAGCGCCTTGATTACACGGTGATCGACGCGCTTGAGCACGCCCTGCAAGGAGAGCAGCCATGAGCAAGGACGTTTTCCATAAAGGGCCGGTGATCCTTGAGGTTTTGCGCCTTGAAGGCGGAGATGATCCATTCATTTGCGCCATCAACGGGCGTATAGCGCTTGACCCTCTCTGTGAAATTGAGGAGCAGCTCAGGGATGAAGAAGAGTTCAGCCACGGCGAAGGGCTGTACCTGTACGAGGCCCGTTACTACTCCGGGCAGTTCGGCGAATACGGCATGTGCGAGATAGCGCCTGGATGGGAACTGACGCTACTTGAGCATAACGCTGACTGGATGACGCCAGTTGAAGGAGCCCAGCCATGAACGCCACTACCGCACCGGTAACCAGCCTAACCGACGAGATGCTGGCAGACACCCAGCAGCGCTTCACCCTGCTC
>DPSI01000121.1 GCA_003527165.1 Pseudomonas sp. | reverse complement strand
TGTGCGCAACGCCCCAGATGCTCACATACCTATCCGCGACATCGGCATGCTTATCGCGACCAGCCCGCTCACAGGCGCGTTCCGGCGTCGGTAACGGATGCGCGCTTGTCGTCCATGGATAAGGTTTTGCTCTTGCGCCAAGACACACTCGGCCGCAGCCGAGCAAGGAAGGTGATCGAGCCGGAGTCGCTTTTCCTCCCGGCACAGGGATGTCATCTGGCTCACCGCCTTTGCGTGGCACCGTACAGCCATTTTGTCGCCCGCCGAAGACGCCTGCCAGGGCGCGGCCGGCTTGAGGAGTAACCGATGGATGCCACTTTCACCCTGAGCCTGGGCGATCCGCTCGAACCCGCGCGCAAGGCGACTGCCGAAATGCTGCAGACCCGCGAACCTACGTTTTCGCTTCCGCAGCCGTTCTACAGCGATGAACGGCTGTTCCAGCTCGACATGCAGGAAATCTTTCACAAGGAATGGTTGATTGCGGGCATGACCTGCGAAATTCCCGCGAAGGGCAATTTCCTGACGCTGCAGATCGGCGACAATCCGATCCTGGTCATCCGTGGTGCCGAAGGCGTGGTGCATGCCTTTCACAACGTCTGCCGCCATCGCGGCTCGCGGTTGTGCACGAGCGACAAGGGCAAGGTCGCCAAGCTGGTGTGCCCCTACCACCAATGGACCTACGAGCTGGACGGCCGTCTGCTGTTCGCCGGCACCGAAATGGGCGCCGGTTTCGACATGAAGCAATACGGTCTCAAGCCTGTGCAGTGCAAGACGGCGGGCGGCTACATCTTCATTTCTCTTGCCGAAAACCCGCCGGCCATCGACGACTTCCTCGCGACGCTTTCGCATTACATGGAGCCGTACGACATGGAGAACACCAAGGTGGCGGTACAGAGCACCCTGGTGGAAAAGGCCAATTGGAAGCTGGTGCTGGAGAACAACCGCGAGTGTTATCACTGCAACGGCGCGCACCCGGAGCTGCTCAAGTCATTGCTCGAGTGGGATGACGTCACCGATCCGCGCGCCAGCCAGGAATTCAAGGACCACGTCGCGGCATCGGCCGCCGCCTGGGAAGCCGAACAGATTCCCTATGCCCATGCCAGTTTCGGTCTGCGTAACCGTATCGTGCGCATGCCCCTGCTCAAGGGCACCGTGTCGATGACCATGGACGGCCAGCTGGGCTCGAAAAAGCTGATGGGGCGGATCAAGAATCCCGAGCTCGGCTCGATGCGCATCCTGCATCTGCCGCACTCCTGGAATCATTGCATGGGCGACCATATCATCGTGTTTACTGTGTGGCCGCTGAGTGCGCAGCAAACCCTGGTCACCACCAAATGGCTGGTGCACAAGGACGCGGTGGAGAGCGTCGACTACTCGGTGGAAGACCTGCGCAAGGTCTGGGATGCGACCAACGACCAGGACCGCCGACTCGCCGAGGAAAACCAGCGCGGGATCAATTCCACCGCGTACCAGCCCGGGCCCTACTCGAAAACTTATGAGTTCGGTGTGGTCAACTTCATCGACTGGTACAGCGAGCGCATGCTGCACAACCTCGGCGCCGCGCCAGCACCCTATCTGCGGCAGATCAATCAATGACCGGCTAAGGCGTTCGGTGCCCGATCGGCGGCGTGCCCACGTGCAGGTGTGGGTACGCCACGCGCATCCCTGATGAGCGCCGCTATCAAGCCTGCCGGCGTACGCGCGGCGGCAAGCCGGCATGCCGAAACGAGGAACTTCGATACCCCCATACGACCGAAGAAAGGAAGCGCGGGGCCCCGTGTTGGGGCCGATGGTGCTGACCTAAGAGGTCGGCGCCATTTCCCGGATCCCGAATTGCTGCAACGAAGAGGTGCAAGTGATCGTCGTCATCATGGGGGTGGCCGGAAGCGGCAAAACGACCATCGGCAAGCAGCTGGCCGCTCGTCTGGGGTGGGGATTCTCCGACGCCGACGAATTTCACAGCGATGCCAACAAGGAGAAGATGGCAAGCGGCGTCGCTCTGGATGACGAGGATCGCCGGCCCTGGCTGCAGGCGATGCATGAGGCGATCGAGGCGCGGCGCAGGCACGGTCACGACTGGGTTTTCGCCTGTTCCGCGCTCAAACATCGCTACCGTCAATTGCTCAGCGGGGGCAATGAGGATGTCGTCTGGGTCTACCTGGACGGCTCGGAGGCGTTGCTGTTGGAGCGGCTGGCCCGACGCGCCGGGCATTTCTTCGATCCCAGCCTGTTGCGCAGCCAGCTGCAGACCCTGGAAATACCCCGCGAGGATGAGGCGATCCGGGTGGATATCAGGCCTGCGCCTGAGCAGATCGTCGAGGCGATTCTGAAGCGCTTGCCGCGCCGCTAGGCTCGGGACTGAAGAGCGCGGTGTCAGTCGGCCAGTTCGTAGCGGTCGCGCCCATTGCGCTTGGCTCGCAGCAGTGCCACATCGGCGCGGTTGATGGTATTGGAATAGTTCTCTCCGGCCCGCAGTTCCGCCATGCCCAGGCTCACGGTAACCGATAGCGAATCGTCGTTGACGCGAACGCGCAGCTTGGCGACGGCCTGGCGCAGACGCTCCATCACCAGCACTGCTTTCTCGCTCGTGGTTTCCGGCATCAGCACCAGGAACTCTTCACCACCCCAGCGCCCGCACAGATCGTGCTCGCGGATTTCCGCTTCCATCACCCGTACCACGTCCATCAGCACGTGGTCGCCCACCTCATGGCCATATTCGTCGTTGATGACCTTGAAGCGGTCGATATCGACCATGACCACGCACAGCGGGCGCGAATAGCGCTTTGCTCGTTCGGTCTCGTCGCGTAGGCGCTCGGTAAGCAGGCGGCGGTTGGCAATACCGGTCAAGGCGTCGTGGGTCGAGGCTTCTTTGAGCGCAATGTTCAGGTCGCGCATCATCATCTGATAACGATCGGAGATGCGTGCAACCTTTTCCAACTGCCGCAGCTGCTTGTCGAAACGCGCCGAGAGGCTCATTTCGCGGTCACGGACGATGCTCTGGTAGCCGTCGGAGACGCGGGCGATCCGCTCGATACGGTTGAGCAGGTTGTGGTGTGCTTCCCACAACTGGCTCAGCGTTTCATGCAGCGGATGGTCCTGGTTCTGCGGGTCGGATAGCGACTCCGCGACCTGGCTTTCCAGCGGATTGTGCCCTCGCATAAAAACCTTCTAGTCGTCGCTGAGGATCGTGAACGGAAAGGTGCAATCTTCCTTGAACTCTTCGGCCAGCTCTACCACACGTGCGTTACGCCGGTCGTAGTGCCAGTTGACGGCCACCGGCTTGCCTTCCTGATGGGCCGCTTCGAGCAAGTCGAAGATGTCCATCACCGCCTTGATGCTGCTGGTGTTCAGGTACAGCAGGTGCAGTTCCAGCCGCAGCGGGCGACCGGCTTGGGCCAGGTAGTGCTCGATCCACTCAATGACTTGGTGGAACAGTTCGTAGGAGTTTTCCGGGTAGGAGTCGCCCTGCATGGCGAGCACGCCGTTTTCCCAGTCGGACTGAATGGCAGGCGATGATTGGCTGCCAGCGATGGAGAAATCATTCATGTGCATTTGGCTCTTGTAAGTCAGATGACCGCGCTCAGGCTGATGAACGAGCGGCCGTTGGCAACGGTTTGCAGCGATGCCTTGAGCGGCTCGCTGGATTTACGGGCGATGTCGATCAGGCCCAGCCCGGCACCACTGACGGTGTTGTCTTCGCGCGGTTTGCGCAATTGTTCTTTGTAGCGAGCCTTGAGTTGGGCCTTGTCCAGGCTCGCCAACTCCTCGATGGCGGTGATCAAGGCTTCGCCGTCGGCGGTCTCGATCAGGTTGCCGGCAGACACCACATAGCGGCCGTCGGCATCGTTGCGTGCGACCACGACTGTGGCGCCGGCTTCCTGGTCGGCCCAGTTACGGACCTTGGCGTAGTGGCGAATGTTCTGGGTCATTTCGATGTAGACGGCGAAAACGTCCATGGCTGACGACGGGTTGGCGTGATCGGCAGCGAGGTAATTGCGTAGCGCGTTACCGATTTCCTCGATCAGGCTGCGCGAGATCGGGCCGTTGAAGCAGAGCATGATCTGCTGTCTGTTGTAGCTTTCGCGCATGGCGAACAGGTCAAGGGTTTCCATGGGGCAACTCGACTCCGGTGGATGGCGCTCAATCGAAACGGAAACACAACATCGTGATGTCGTCACGCTGGGGATAATCGCCCTGGTAATCCGCCAGGGTGGCTTTGAACGCGGTGCCTTGCTCGGCCAGGGGCAGACGAGCATGGCGCACGATCATCTCGGCAAAGCGACTGTTACCGAAGCCATAACCTAACTCACCGCCCGCCTGATCGAGGAAGCCATCGGTGGCGAGATAGAAGGTGCGACCCGGCTTCAGTTCGACTTTGGCGTTCTGGTATTCACCGAGGCGTCGATCGCCGATCGCGCGCCGACCGGCTGGCAGTTCGTCCAGGGTTTCGCCATCGCTATAGTAGAGCGCGATCTTGGCGCCGGCGTAGGTCACGTTGCGGCGGTCGAAATCGACATAGGCAAGGCCCACGTCCATGTTGGTGGCCAAGGCATGCTGAGTGCTGTCGTCGCGCAGCATTCTGCGCACGATTCCGTCGGTGCGCGCGAGGATTGCCGCCGGGTCGTGCAGGCCGGCATCGGAGATGGCCTGCTCGATCGCCGCATGGGCGAGCATGGTCATCAGCGCACCGGGCACCCCATGTCCGGCGCAGTCGACTACGCCCAGCAGGCAGCCGTGGGAGGTGGCGCGATAGACATAGAAATCGCCACCGACCACGTCGCGAGGATGCCAGAGCACCGCGTGGCGGTCATCGAGGTCGGCGACCAGTTGGCGCTTGGGCAGTATGGCGTGCTGGATCAGGCTGGCGTAATCGATGGAGTCGTCGATTTTCTTGTGCGCGGCGGCCATCTCACGATTGGCCTGCTCCAATTCACGCGTGCGCTCCTGAACGCGGCTTTCCAGTTCGCTGGTGTGACTGCGAATTTTCTGCGCCATGCTGCCGAACGCGGCGCTCAGCTCGCCGATTTCGTCGTCGCGACGGGTGAGCAGTGGCGTGTCGTACTGTCCGGCGGCGATCGCCTGGGCGCTTTTGCGCAGCTGTCGCAGGGGACGTAGCACGCGCTTGTCGACCAGCCAGGCGCCAGTGAGGATCAGCAGGACGAAGAGCATCAGCACGGCGCCAATGGCAGGCAGCAGCGGTCTGATCTCGATGACTTGCGCAGTGCGCAAATCGACGGCGCTGGCTACGAACCAATTCAGCTCGGGAATCCAGGTCATCGCCAGCAGGCGCGGCTCACCGTCCAGCGTGACTTGCAAAGCAGCGGTATCGTCTGGGTGCTCCCGGCTGAAAGCCATGGCCTCGCGTAGCGCGGTAGCTTGTTCGATGTCGTCCAGCAGGCCCAGCACGTTGGTGGCGAGCGAGCGGCCTTGTGCGGTGTCGGCATTGAGCGTCACCAGATTCTGGTTGGGGTGGACCAGGATCGAGCCATAGCCATCGAGCACCATGGACTCGACACCGGTCTTGTCGACTTCGATGAAATCGTTGATGAAGGCATTCAGGCTGATGCCCGAGCCGACAATCCCCAGAGGATTTTCCCCATCGCGCACGACGATGTTGAACCAGATCTTCAGATCCTGGGTGACGGCGGAGCGGTCGACGTTGAGGTGGTAGGGCGCCTCCGAGGGCAGCGTGCTGTAAAACCATTCGTCTGCATCGGCGTCGGGCGCCATTTCATAGCGAGGTGCGTCGCTTGGAGTCAGCTTGTCACCGTTGGCGTAGTAGCGATTGCTGGTTGCGGACGCAGCGAAGTAGGAATGATCACTCAGTGCCTGCTGATAACCGGCGGCCTCGGTGAAGAACAACGCCTGCTTGGCGGGATCTTCCTCGTCGAGCAGCCAGGCACGGGTGATTTGCGATTCGGCGAGGCGTTGCGCCAAGGCCAGTTCGCGAGTGACCGGAGCGAACAGTCGTTCGCGGTTGAGCTGTACCACGTTGCGTGCGTAGGCTTCGCCGAAACGGGTCTGCACGCCCTGCAGCGCTTCACGTCCGACCAGCGTGGCCACGCCGATAGCGAGCAGGAAAGTCAGCAATAGCGCCAGCAGCGATTTGCCGCGTAATCCCAATGCCGCCATGTTGATTCCGACCTTCCTTTGCGGTTGCTGCTTGGCCTGATTTCACACTGTCAGGCGCCGAAAGGGGGTGATTATCCTGCATCTGGCCAGTCGCCACCAGTGGCGGTTCGCCATGCGAAAAGCGGACCCTCTCGACTCCGCTATCTTTCGCTACTGGGCAAGCTTCTTGTATTTCACCCGATGCGGCTGGGCGGCGGCGTCGCCCAGACGCTTCTTGCGGTCGGCTTCGTACTCGGTGTAGTTGCCTTCGAAGAACACGATATCGCCGTTGTCCTCGTAGGACAGGATATGCGTGGCGACCCGGTCCAGGAACCAGCGGTCGTGGG
>DPSI01000123.1 GCA_003527165.1 Pseudomonas sp. | reverse complement strand
CAATTGTTGGCCTAGCTCAACCGTCAGCAACTGCTGACTCCGGCAACCTACAGCACGGTCGGCGCGGGCTCGCAGATCCTTCGAGACCTCGGTGTGCGCAAGATGCGGCTGATGAGTTCGCCGATGAAGTTCAATGCGATATCCGGCTTCGATCTGGAAGTTGTAGAATACCTGCCCGCTGAGTGAGGGCTGCCGCGCTACTGCGCTTGGACATACTGCGTTGAAAACAGGCTCGGCTTGCTCATTTACAACAGTAAACTCCGCCGCCTCGCCTGTTTTCGCCTTGTCTGTCCTGCGCTCGCTACGCGCTGCTCCGCCGGGCTGCCTGAAAGCCCACAAGCTCTTTAACGCTATATGAGATTGTTTCCATGACACTGAAGACCATCGAAGGTACCTTCATCGCCCCGCAAGGCAAGTTCGCCCTGGTCGTTGGCCGCTTCAACAGCTTCGTTGTCGAGAGCCTGGTCAGCGGCGCCGTCGATGCGCTGGTGCGCCACGGCATCCGTGAAGACGCCATCACCATCATTCGCGCGCCGGGTGCCTTCGAGATTCCGCTGGTGGCGCAGAAAGTCGCTCAGCAAGGCGAATACGACGCCATCATCGCCCTCGGCGCGGTCATTCGTGGCGGTACTCCGCACTTCGAATACGTCGCTGGCGAGTGCACCAAGGGCCTGTCCCAGGTGTCCATGGAGTTTGGCGTGCCGGTCGCCTTCGGCGTGCTGACCGTCGATTCCATCGAACAGGCCATCGAGCGCTCCGGCACCAAGGCCGGTAACAAGGGCGCCGAAGCCGCGCTTTCCGCTCTGGAAATGGTGAGTCTGCTGGCGCAGCTGGAGGCCAAGTGAGCCTGAATCGCGACGACAGCCAGGACGCTCCGCAGCCCAAGGCCAAGGGCAAGATCGCCACACGTCGTGTGGCGCGCAGCCTGGCGATGCAGGCGCTGTACCAGTGGCACATGGCAGGCCAGAGCCTTAACGAGATCGAGGCGCAGTTTCGCGTCGACAACGATTTCTCCGGGGTCGATGGCAATTACTTCCATGAGCTGCTGACCGGCGTTGCGCGTGCCAAGACCGAAGTCGACGGCGCCATCGTGCCGCATCTAGACCGCCCGCTGGACGAACTCGATCCGGTGGAACTGGCGATCCTGCGCCTGTCCACCTACGAGCTGATGCAGCGCATCGACGTACCCTATCGTGTGGTGATCAACGAGGGCATCGAGCTGGCCAAGGTATTCGGCGCCACCGACGGACACAAATTCGTCAACGGTGTATTGGACAAGCTGGCGCCCAGCCTGCGCAGTGCCGAGGTCGGCGCTCACAAGCGCTGAACCTGCCCCGCTGATGGGTGAGTTCGAGCTGATCCGCCACTACTTCGCCGCCGCCGCTTGTGCCAGGGCCGGCGGCGATGTCGCGTTGGGCATTGGTGATGACTGCGCCTTGCTGGTGTTGCCGGCGGGCGAGCAGTTGGTGGTTTCCACCGACACGCTGGTCGCCCGCGTGCATTTTCCGGATCCCTGCGACCCCTATCTGCTCGGCCAGCGAGCGTTGGCGGTTTCCACCAGTGATCTGGCCGCCATGGGGGCGACGCCTATTGGGTTTACCCTTGCGCTGACCCTTCCTACGGCCGATGCCAACTGGCTTTCCGAGTTCGCTCGCGGTCTCGACGCGATGGCGGCGGGCTGCGCCATGCGTCTGATCGGCGGCGATACCACGCGCGGCCCGCTGAGCATGACCTTGACGGTGTTCGGGCGGGTGCCGGCCGGCCAAGCGCTCCTGCGCAGCGGCGCGCAGCCGGGGGATCTGCTCTGTGTCGGAGGGGCGCTTGGTGATGCCGCCGGTGCGCTGCCGCTCGTGCTGGCCGAGCGCGAGCAGGGAACGGCGGAGGCAGCGGCACTCCTCAGGCGCTACTGGTTGCCGCAACCACAACTGGCGCTGGGGCAGGCGTTGCGCGGCAAGGCAAGCGCAGCGCTGGATATTTCCGATGGTCTGCTGGCCGACTGCGGACATATCGCTGCTGCGTCCGGCGTGCTGCTGTGCATCGACCAGCAGAGGCTACCCTTGTCGGACGCGCTGGTGCGGTTCGCCGGCCATGATCAGGCGCGGCAGTATGGCCTGACCGGCGGCGACGATTATGTGCTGGCGTTTACCTTACCCACCGAAGCGCTGTCGGCTCTGCAGGCCGATGGCTGGTCGCTACATGTGATCGGTCACGTCGCAGTCGGAGCGGGTGTGCAATTGCTGAACGCCGATGGCCAGGCGATTACCCTCGCCAGTCAGGGCTACAACCATTTCAGTGACTGAGCGGGCCGATAGCATCGCCAGAATAAAGAGGACAGCCGCTTGACTGATTCCCTGCAGTCCACCGCCGAACCGATTCCGCTCTCGGTGTGGAGCAATCCCTGGCATAACCTGGCGTTCGGCCTGGGTTCCGGGACGTTGCCGAAGGCGCCCGGTACCTGGGGATCGCTGCTGGCGCTGGCGTTCGTACCGCTGTGGCAGAGCCTGCCGAGCTGGGGCTATGGGTTGATCATCGTTGCCAGCATGCTGTTCGGCATCTGGCTGTGTGGCAAGGTCGCGCAGGATTTAGGCGTGCATGACCATGAAGGCATCGTTTGGGACGAGTTCGCCGGGATCTGGATCACCTTCTGGTTGGTTCCGGCAGGCTGGCACTGGTTGCTGCTCGGGTTCGTCGTGTTTCGCCTGCTGGATATCCTCAAGCCATGGCCGATCAGCTGGGTAGATCGGCATGTGCACGGTGGGTTGGGGATCATGCTCGATGATATCCTCGCCGGCTTCGCCGCCTGTGGGCTGTTGCATCTCGCGGTGCTGTGGCTGGGTTGAGACTCGGGCTGTGCGCCTGATCGCTGTATCGACAGTAATGCTCTGGAAGAATGCCGATCTGCCTCGTCGTTTCAAGGAAGCCGCCGCTGATGCGTTCCGTAACCCTGCTGTTCGCCGCCGCCCTGTGGCTTCTTTCCTTTACCGTCCTGGCGGCGCCTCGGGTACAGGTGGTCGGCCTGTTTCCCGGAGCCGCCGTGGTGAATGTCGACGGCCAGCGCAAACTGGTGCGGGTCGGCCAGGTGGGGCCGGGCGGTGTCGAGGTGGTGAGCGCCGATTCGAAGGGCGCGGTGCTGCGCGTCGAGGGTGTCGAGCGCAGTTACGCGCTTAGCCGCGAACTCAGCGCCGGCTTTGCCGAGCCCGATCGCCGGCAACTGAGCATCGCCCAGGGGCAGGGCGGTCACTATTGGGTGGCCGGTTCGATCAACGGCCAGCCGGTGCAGTTTCTCGTCGATACGGGCGCCACGTCGGTCGCGATCAACGAGATTCAGGCGCGACGTCTGGGGATCGATTACCGTGTCGATGGCAGGCAAATGGTGGTCAATACCGCCAGCGGCACGGCCAAGGCCTGGTGGGTGCATCTCAATAGCGTCAAAGTCGGTGCCATCGATGTGCTGGGTGTCGAGGCCGTGGTGGTGGAGGGCGCGGCACCGGCCGATGCATTGCTCGGCATGAGCTTTCTCGGGCGGGTCAGTTGGCGCGAGGATCAGGGCGTACTGAGACTCGAGTCGAAGATATGAGCGCCGCTTGAGGCCCCCTTGCTCCACAAGTTGGAAGATTGCCAGGCGCATCTGAACCGCAAAGCGTTTACGGCGGCTCAACGCTTGACTGGCGATACGGCTGACCCGAAGCTCTTCCAGCTTCCAGCTTCCAGCTTCCAGCTTCCAGCTTCCAGCTTCCAGCTTCCAGCTTCCAGCTTCCAGCTTGCGGTTGCTGTTACAATGTCCGCTTTTCTGCCTTCTGGAGTTTCTCCGGTGTCTGTCGTGTTCGTCGCCGCTTCCAAATTGCCGACGCCGTTCGGTGTGTTCACCATGCATGGTTTTCTCGATCAGGACACTGGCAAGGAGCATGTCGTACTGACGCTGGGTGATGTTGCAGATGGCAAGCCCGTATTGGGCCGTCTGCACTCCGAGTGCCTGACGGGCGATGCCCTGTTCAGTTTGCGTTGCGATTGCGGCTTTCAGCTGGAAGCCGCACTCCGCGCGATCTCCGAAGAGGGTCGCGGGGCGCTGCTGTATCTTCGCCAGGAAGGCCGTGGCATTGGCCTGCTGAACAAGATACGCGCCTACGAACTGCAGGATGGCGGTGCCGATACCGTCGAGGCCAACGAGCGCTTGGGCTTCGCTCCCGATATGCGCGATTACGCGATCTGCCTGCCCATGCTCGAGCACCTGGGCATCGCTGAAATCAAGCTGATGACCAACAACCCGCGCAAGGTCAAGGCGCTACAGGGGTTCGGCATACGGGTTGCCGAGCGGATGCCGCTCGAAATCGCGCATAACCCGCACAACCGCAAGTACCTTGCCACCAAGGCCGGCAAGCTCGGCCACATGCTCGGCGAAATCCACCAGGGCGAAGCCGAGCAGTCGTGAATCGCGGAGCTGCTCGTCGTCAGTTGTCTCGCGATGGCTGGCTTTATCTGCTACTCATCGTTATCCCTGCGCTTCTCGGCAACCAGCTTCCCCAGTTGGCGGGCCGCTTCGGCGAGCATCTAGCGTTGCCGCTGTTCCTCGGCGGTCTCGTCCTGTTGTTTTTGAATTTGCCCCGCTTCACCGCTTATAAGCACGCCTTGATCGCTACTGAAAAAGAACTGAGCACCGATGCTGAATCATCGGCTTGGTTGAGGTTGCGAGCCGTCCGGCTACGGGCTTTGCGGACCGCCGCGTTGCCAGCATGGCTGGCGGCGATAGGGGCGCCATTCGGACTCGAACCGGTCGCCCAGCTGCTGCTGGTCTGCGGCAGCTTGGCGCTGCTGCTGCTCTATCGCGTTCCGCGTCAGCTGCGATGATACGGGGACTGCTGCTGGTCATAGCGCTGCTGATTTCGCCTTGGCTGGCGGCGGCGGAGCGGGTAGTCAGCCTGGCGCCCTCACTTAGTGAAATCATGCTGGAACTGGGCGCGAACGACCTACTGGTCGGCGTGCTCGACGGCGGAGAGCGGCCAGTTGCTCTGGCTGACGTACCATCAGTGGGGCGGGTCGGTCAGCTGGAAATGGAAAGCCTTCTAGCGCTGCAGCCGACGCTAGTCGTGCTTTGGCCGGACAGCATCAGCCGGGCGCAGCACGAGCAGCTCAAACAATTTGGCGTTCCAGTGTTAGTGGCGCAACCGCACTCGCTAGAGCAACTGGCCGCTCAGTTCGCGTTGATCGGCGAGCGGGTTGGACGGGCTGAGCAAGGCCGCCAATTGCAGAAGCAGTTCACTAAGGGGTTGGATCAGTTACGCCGACGCTATCACCGCGTTCCCCCACCGACGGTCTTCTATCAGATTTGGAATCGCCCGCTGTATACCCTCGGCGGACGGCAGATCATCAGTGAAGCCATTGAAGTCTGTGGCGGTCGCAACGTGTTCGCCGATCTGCGCTTGCCAGCGCCACAGGTCAGCATCGAGTCGGTGCTTTCGAGGAATCCGGACGTGATTCTGGCCGGCAGTGGCGCGCAGCTCGCCGAGTGGAAAGGCTGGCCGCAGCTGGCTGCGGTGCGCAAGGGGCAACTCTGGGAGGTACCCGACAAGGGCCTGGAGCGGCCGAGCTTCCAGATGCTCGACGCAATCGGGAAGCTCTGTGCGGTGATGGTGCGGGCTGCGCCCTGAAAGAGCGCGCCGGGCGTTAGAGTTGCGGTGTCCAGGTCATTGCGAACAGGGCGGTGCGGCCCTCGGTGTTGTACCCATAAAGGCCGTTGGCGGTGCTATAGGTAGTCTCTGCATAGTCTTTGTCGAACAGGTTGTTCAGCTTCAGATCCAGTTTCAACTCCTGGCTGGCCTGCCAGCTGCCGCGCAATCCGAGCAGGCCATATCCGCCCAATTCAATAGTATTGGCAGCGTCGTCGTAGCGATCGCTGACGGCGCGCCAGCTGGCGCCGACTGAGAACTCGCCGAACGGACGGTCCAGGTCGAGGCTGAGCGTGCGCTTGGCGCGGCGGGCCAGGGTATGCCCGCTGTCGCGGTCGCGTGGGTCGAGCAACCCTACGGCGAGATTGGTCTGCCAGCCGAACAGGTCCTGCCGGAGCGCCGCTTCCAAACCATTGATACGTGCTGTCTGCACATTGTATGGGAGCCACCCGGTGCCGATGTCCGAAACGATGGCATCGTCGGTATCGGTGCGGTAGAGCGACAGCTCCAGCGAGCCGCTTTCGCTGTAGCGGTTGCGCCATTGCAGTTCGTAGCTTTTGGACTTCTCGGGCGCTAGATTCTGATTGCCGGCCCATGGGTCGTACAGCTCGTTGAAAGTCGGGGCGCGGAAGCCTTCGTTATACGACACCACCACCTCGTTGCGGGCATTGAGTGGCACGATCAGCGCCGCGTTCCAGGTGTTCTCGCTGCCATACTGCTCGTTTTCATCATGCCGCAGGCCCAGTTCGGTCGAGAATAAGCTGCCGGTATAGCGATGCTGGACGAAGCCCGCCTGGTTCCAGCGCGATTCTCCGACGAGGTCGGTCGTGCTGTGCAGCCGATCCTCATGCCAGTCGGCACCGATGAGCAGTTGATGTGCCTGGTCGAGCTGCAGAGTATTCACCCAACTGGCCGAATCGCGATAATTGCTGTAGGCGTAAAACGCACCGGCACCTGCCAAGTCATTACCGGTGTCCCGTTTGTCTTCGCTATGGCCAGTCTCGAAGCGGCTATTCCAGCTATCGCCGAGCTGTGCGGCGACGAATGCCGAGAGGCTGCTCAGCTGAAAGTTCAGGGTCGGCAGCGACGTGCCGAACATATCGTCGAATTCGACCTCGCCGCGCTGATCAAGAGCGCTTATGCCAACTTCGAAATCGTCATTGAAGCGGTGCGCGAGATTCAGGCTGAGCGAGCGATTGCGGTAGGCATCCTCGTCGCCATTGGCGCCGAAACTGTCACGTGTTGCGTCGATGCCTTGGGTTTCATCCAGAGAGGCGCCCAAGTTGAAGCGGGTCTGGTCGTTGCCTCCGGATAGGCCGAGGTTGCGTTCGAAGGTGCCGTCGCTGCCCGCACCCACGCGGACTCGAGGCACGAGGCCGGCGCCTCTACCCTGACGGGTAAAAATCTGTACCACCCCGCCGATAGCATCGGAGCCATACAGCGCCGAGCGCGCTCCACGCACTACTTCGACGCGCTCAATCTGTTCGGGGCTAAGGAATTCCAGGCTGCTGGTGCCGCTGGAGGCTGCGGCGATGCGCTGGCCGTCGACCAGCACCAGCGTCTGCGTACTGGAAGTGCCACGCAAAAAAAGACCCGTCTGGCTGCCTGCACCGCCCGTGCGGGTGATGCTCACGCCCGGCACGCGCTCCAGCAGTTCAGTTACGCTGCGTACCTGCAGACGTTCGATATCGGCTCGATTGAACACGGTCGTGGCGGCCGACGCGTCGCTGCGTCGTTGTGGCTCGCGGTTGGCGCTGATCACGGTGTCGGAAAGCTTCAGCGCTTCTTCGCGTGTCAGTTCTACAGCAAACGCAGGAAAGCCGGGCAGTAGCGCCACGGCCAAAGCAATACGGGACAGTTTCATTCTTGGAATTCCTCAAAAGATCACA
>DPSI01000303.1 GCA_003527165.1 Pseudomonas sp. | reverse complement strand
AAGGAAGGGTGATGCGTTTCGCCTCGCGTAAGCGACTGACCCGTTCGAGACGTTCGGCAATCTCCAGGTTACCCGGCTCGACTGCCTGAGCAAAACGCAGGTTGCTCAGGGTGTATTCATGGGTGCAATACACCTGGGTGTGCGCCGGCAATGCCGCCAGTCGTTGCAAAGATGCGAACATCTGGGAGGCGGTGCCCTCGAAAAGACGACCGCAGCCTGCGGCGAACAGGGTGTCGCCACTTAGCAGCCAGGGGTTTTGAACGTCCTCGTGAAAGTAGGCAATGTGGCCGCTGGTATGCCCAGGCACCTCGATCACCTCCAGTTCGTGGTCGAGTATTCGAATACGCTGCCCATCGACCAGGGCATGATCCCTGGCGGGAATGTTTTCGGTAGCTGGGCCGTAGACCGTCGCCCCATGGCTGGCCTTGAGTTGCTGCACGCCGCCAACATGATCATGGTGGTGATGGGTGATCAGGATATCGGTCAGGCGCCAGTCGGGACGGGCATCCAGCCAGGCCTGGACGGGGTCGGCGTCGCCCGGGTCCACCGCTGCGCAGAGGCGGTGCTCAGGATCCTGGAGCATCCATATGTAGTTGTCGGTGAAGGCGGGTAGAGCTTCTATCTTCAACATATGTACGGGTCGCCAAGTCATTAGCAAAAGCGCATCCTAACAGGCGAATTGGAAAGTTGAACCGATCGGTAGCCCCGATCGGATCGGCCCAGCCGATGAACGGAGGCTAGCCATGAGTGAGTCTTGTACCAAATCGGATGAACGCTGGCTGTCGCTGATGAGCGAGGCCAGCGCCTGGTTCGATAGTCCATCGGGTCGGCAGCTGCTGGAGCAGGAACAGCGGGTGATCAGTCAGGAGTTGTCGCGTTGTTTCGGCAGTTATCTGGTGCATTACGGGCCTTTTGCCAATACGCCGATCGAGCCGCAGAAGATCAAGCGCAGCGTCCGGCTGGGGCCACCGCTTGACGGCGTCGAGATCGTTTGCGAAGAGCAGTCCTGGCCGATTGGCGAACATGCTGCGGACGTCGTAGTGGTTCAGCATGGCCTTGACTTCAGTCTGTCGCCCCACGCCTTGCTGCGCGAGGCGGCGCGTAGCGTCAGGCCGGGCGGGCATTTGCTCATCGTGGGCATCAACCCATGGAGCGCCTGGGGAGCGACGCGCCTGCTGTCGCGCAAGGCCTTTCGCCATGCGCGCTGCATCCGGCCCACGCGCGTCGGTGACTGGCTGAACCTGCTCGGATTCGCGCTGGAGAAACGTCGGTTCGGGTGCTATTGTCCGCCGCTTTCTTCGGGGCAGTGGCAGGCGCGATTATCCGGGATGGAAATCGCTGGCCAACGGTTGCAGATGCCTACCGGCGGTTTTTACCTGCTGGTGGCGCGAAAGCTGATGGTGGGCCTGCGTCCTCTGCGGCAGAGCCGTCGGGAACGTATGGGCCAACTACTGCCGATGCCGGTAGCGAAAGTCAGCCGCCGCGATGCCGAACAGTAATAGGCAAGTAATCCTTCATGAATGATGAAACGGTCGAGATATATACGGATGGCGCCTGCAAGGGCAATCCGGGTCCCGGGGGCTGGGGCGCGCTGCTTGTCTATAAGGGCGTTGAGCGCGAGCTGTGGGGCGGCGAAGCGGAAACCACCAATAACCGAATGGAGCTGATGGCGGCAATTCGCGCATTGGAGGAGCTGAAAAGGCCTTGCCAAGTCAAGCTGGTGACCGACTCGCAGTACGTCATGCAAGGCATCAATGACTGGATGCCCAACTGGAAAAAACGTGGCTGGAAGACCGCTGCCAAGCAGCCGGTGAAGAATGCCGATTTGTGGCGCCAGTTGGATGAACAGGTCAACCGCCACCAGGTGAGCTGGCAATGGGTGCGCGGACATGCCGGCCACCCTGGAAACGAACGCGCCGATATCCTGGCCAATCGCGGCGTGGTACAGGCCAAACGACAAACTGCTTGAGTGAGTTGAAACATGCGTAGCGTAGTGCTGGACACCGAAACCACCGGCATGCCGGTGACCGATGGGCATCGGATCATCGAGATCGGTTGTGTCGAAGTCATCGGCCGACGCCTCACGGGCCGGCATTATCATGTATACCTGCAGCCTGATCGCGAGGTGGACGAGGGCGCAATCGCCGTTCACGGCATCACCAATGAGTTCCTGACCGACAAGCCACGGTTCAAGGATGTCGCCGATGAGTTCTTCGAGTTCATCAAGGGCGCGCAGCTTATCATTCATAACGCAGCGTTCGACGTTGGCTTCATCAACAACGAATTCGCCCTGCTTGGGCAGCAGGATCGCGCCGAACTGAGCGATCACTGCAGCGTTCTCGACACCTTGCTGATGGCCCGCGAGCGTCATCCGGGCCAGCGCAACAGCCTCGATGCACTGTGCAAGCGCTACGGTGTGGATAATTCGGGCCGCGATCTTCACGGCGCCCTGCTCGATGCCGAGATTCTCGCTGACGTCTACCTGACCATGACCGGCGGGCAGACCAACCTGTCCCTGGCGGGTGATGGCGCCGATTCTGAAAATGGCGGCCGCCAGCAGGCAACGCCGATCCGCCGTTTGCCGGCCGATCGGCCTGGCACACCGGTGATCCGCGCCAGCACCGAAGAAGTTGCTGCGCATGCGGCGCGCATGCAGGCGATCGAAAAGGCAGCTGGTGCGAAACCGCTCTGGGTTCAGCTGGAGCAGCCCGCTGGAATCGAGGCCGAAGCCTTGCCGGCCTAGCCTTTACCGCTGACGCAAATTTTGCCGCGTCAGCACGGTGCAATAGCATTTCACGCTTGGTGCTTGGGGGCGGAGGCTCTACGCTGAAGGGGAACGCCTTCAGGAAGCACTCATGTACAAAGACCTCAAGTTTCCCATCCTTATTGTTCACCGCGACATCAAAGCCGATACCGTTGCCGGTGAGCGGGTCCGCGAGATAGCGGCCGAGCTTGAACGGGACGGCTTTCATATCCTTCCCACCGGAAGCGCCGCCGAAGGCCGCATTGTCGCGTCTACGCACCATGGGCTGGCTTGTATCCTGGTGGCTGCCGAAGGCGCCGGTGAGAATCAGCGGCTGCTACAGGATGTGGTGGGGCTGATCCGCGTCGCACGGCGGCGCGCACCGCAGTTGCCCATCTTTGCCCTCGGTGAGCAGATCACCATCGAGAATGCTCCGGCCGAAGCGATGGCGGACCTGAACGAGCTGCGCGGGCTGCTCTATCTGTTCGAAGACACGGTTCCGTTCCTGGCTCGGCAAGTGGCGCGGGCTGCTCGGAGCTACCTGGATGGCTTGTTGCCGCCGTTTTTTCGTGCCTTGGTTCAGCACACCGGCGATTCCAATTATTCCTGGCACACGCCGGGCCATGGCGGCGGCGTTGCGTTCCGCAAGAGCCCGGTCGGGCAGGCCTTTCATCAGTTCTTCGGCGAGAACACGCTGCGTTCCGATTTGTCAGTGTCGGTGCCCGAACTCGGCTCGCTCCTCGATCACACTGGACCGCTGGCGGCGGCCGAGGCCCGGGCGGCACGCAACTTCGGTGCGGACCATACATTCTTCGTCATCAATGGCACCTCGACGGCGAACAAAATCGTCTGGCATTCGATGGTGGCGCGGGACGACCTGGTGCTGGTGGACCGCAATTGCCACAAATCGATACTCCATTCGATCATCATGACCGGCGCGATTCCGCTCTATCTGACGCCGTCACGCAATGAGCTCGGCATCATCGGGCCGATTCCACTCGAAGAGTTCTCTCCGGAATCGATTCAGGCCAAGATTGATGCCAACCCGCTCGCGCGTGGGCGACCGGCCAGGGTGAAGCTGGCGGTGGTGACCAATTCCACTTACGACGGCCTCTGCTATAACGCCAATTTGATCAAGCGAGCCCTGGGCAACAGC
>DPSI01000306.1:1936-11585 GCA_003527165.1 Pseudomonas sp. | reverse complement strand
GCCTGCTGTTCCTCTCCAGCGGCAAATACACGCTTGCCCAGCACATGGCAGAGGCTCACAAGTAACTGAAAGCCGGCATGGAAATTCGCATGCTGGCCATCCCCGCCGATGCGGGCAAGGGCCATGGGCTGTTTGAAAACCTGCATGGGTTCATTGGCGGTGCTGCTCTGTCCGATGCGCTGCAGTCCAGGGTGGCCAAGTATTACGGCACGCCTTTGGTTGCCTTCCTGCAGGCACTTTGCGAGCCCGGCAAGGCGCGAGCCTATACCGCGATGCTACGGCGCACCCTTGACCGCTTCACCAGTGATGCGCTGCCGAGCAACGCCAGTGGACAAGCGCACCGCGCCGCCGCCCGCTTCGGCTTGGCGGCTGCCGCTGGAGAGCTGGCAACCGCGCTAGGTGTCACAGGCTGGCCAGACGGCACCGCAACCGCAGCAGCCAATGCCTGCTTGGCCGCCTGGCTTGCTGAGCGTGGCGGCGCCGGGAATTTGGAAGGTGACGCCATCGTCCAGCGCCTGCGCCTGGTGGTGGAACGCTACGGCGAAAGCCGCTTCACCCGCTGGGATGCAATCGCTGCAAAAACCGATGACCACGCGCCGCGGACTGGTGATCGATTGGGCTTCAGGCGAACGATGGAACACGGCGTTGGCGATCTGCTTTACACCAGCGTGACCTATTACTTCCTGGCTACTGCGTGGCGTGAAGAGGTGTTCAAGGGGATGAACCTGCGCAACGTCAACCGGGAGTTGATTGCGCGCGGAATCCTAGCGCCTGGCGCGGATGGCAAGGCCGCTCAAGCCGTAACGCTTCCCGGCATGCCGAAGGGGCGTGCTTACGTAGTCAGCGCCAGTGCGCTGCTTACCGACGAGTCGGACAGCCAAGCCGAGCCTCTGGCTGCTTGATACCGCTACGGCATAGGAGCGCGCCGGCCCACTGGGTCTGGCCAGCCCGACAATCGACCCTTGAGAACTCTGGAGCTAAATCATGCAACTGTTGAATGAAATGAAAAGCGGGACGGGACACCACCGCAATAACGAGCGCGTACACGGGATTCTGCAGCATGCCGAGGCCAAAGGCCGCAGCAGGATGGCAGAGCATCTGGCCTACAGCACCGACGTAAGCGTAGCGCAAGCCGGTGAGCTGATGGCCGTAGCCCCGAAGGGGCAGACCTCTAACAAGGCCCAGTCAATTGCAAGCGCCTGGTTCGCCGCCGCAGGCGGGAAAGGCTGATGTCTGCAGCGCAAAAGCTTGCCGCGTTCATCGGGACGCCGATCAGCCATCACCGCCCGACTGAATCGCCATCATCGGTACAGGAGCTGGCTGGCTCCGTTGGGCGCGGCCAGCTCGAAATCGAATCTTAATACCTGGAGCTATACATGAAGCAGCTACAAGAGATGAAAGCGGAGCGGGACCAATCGATGCGCAATGTGCTTCGACTCGAAGAAAAGCTGACAGCTTTAACCCGCGAGCAAGCGCGCGCTAAGCAAGCAGGACCGGCGCGAGACGATTACTCACCTTGGGAGGAACGCGGCTGTCGAGTGGAACTCAACACTCCGTCACCCGTCGCCGCGCTTAGCAAGCAGATCGCATCAACTAAACGGGAGCTCTCCGATGCGAGACAAGATGTCAGCGGTCTTGATCGGCGTATCGCCTATCGCGAGGAGCTACTAAGTGCTGATCAGTCTCTCAAGAAAGCCGTTGCAGCTGAGAGGGCAGCTAGTAAACAGCTTGATGATGTGCGCTTCGAACGCGCTCAGATGGCAGATCGCCTAGACAGGCTTGAGCAGGAGGCAGCTGCTGCGCTTGAAGAGGCCCGGGCCGAGGAGACCGCCAGTAAGGAGGCGTATGCCGCCTCGGTTACCGCGAGCGACGGAGGGAATGAGGCTGCCGCAGCGGATCGGCTGGAGATGGCAAGCAGTGCGCTCACCAAGGCCCTCTATCAGTACCAGGCAAAGCAGCAGGCCTTCGGCAAGCTGCGCGATGGTCTCGCGCAGCTTGATGCGGCGGTCGGCAGGGCGGAGCAAGCGGCCGGTGACGCCGCTCAGTCAGTGGCTCGGGCGCAGGCGTTCAAGCTGAGCGCCCAGTGGGACGCCGAGGTGGAACGCCTGAAGGTGATAGGCGGACAGTTGCTATTGGCAAGGAAGCAGGCCGGGTTACCGGTTGATGAACTGAGCAAGCTGTACCTGCCAAAATTCGACACGTTGCATGCAACTCCGCTCTCCATCCGCGACTTGGAAAGGTGCGCCGATGCTGGCGATGCGTTCCAGCTAATGGCCTCCTGAACCACGGTCCGGTGTACGGATGACTCAACCCATAGGAACACCAAACGTGTTCTGAACACGTAGTGTTCCAGCTAATAGAGCATGGTGTTCCATCGCTGAAAGCCGCGCCGTTCGTGGCTTCCAGCGATTCTGGAACACCAAGAACACCAAGAACACCGCATTTAAGGGCTACTCAGTAGCACCGCCCCCTCCCCCCATTTTGCCGAGCCAACAGTGCGATAAGCGTCGCGCTGGATGGTCCGCTGTGTCCTGTATTCCATAAAAGCTATCTTGCAATACCGTCGGTGAAACAGTGCGGGTCCTCCCTAGCCTTTTTCTCATATGCGGCGACGTAGACCGCGTATTTTTTGCAGAGTGACGGCTGTATAGGGGGTTCCGCTTCCGTTCTATCGTTCGGTATAGGGTTGCTCGGCTCATGGGCAACCCAACCATTGCTGATAATGCTGGCAACGGCACGGCTAACCGCTTGTTATGCTTGCGACTGGCTGCTTCCTGTTGAAAGGAAGCAATGAAAGTGACGGACCGGCCTAGACGTTTGGCATCGGTTTGCCTAGCGACACGTAGTATTAGAGGGCTCAGCAGAAATGGATTTTGGGAATATAGGTTTCACCGGCTACGACACGGCACTTTTAGCAGCCTGCACTTTAGGTGGATTTGTTGGCAGCTTCGCTCAAGCAATCGTAGCCACCATCAGCCCAGACGGGCCGCCTAGGAAAGAAGGTGAGATGAAGTTCGCCTCTCCTGAATTGCAAAAAGCCAGGGGCGCATGGATGGCTATGCGCTTCATGCTCGGAGCGATCCTTGGCTTTGTGTTCGGCCTTTATTTTGTAGGCACGCTGCACGAGACGGCAGCGACTTTCGCGAAGGTGTGGGCGCTGTCCTTCATCGTCGGATATGCGGCACCGAAGATTTGGACGGCAAAGGCAGACGCGCTAGTGCAAAGCGTAAAAGTGGCCGCCGAAGGTGGTTCCAATCAATAATTACATGCCTAGCAGCGCGCAGCGTGTATGCCCTTATGTATGCCCTCCCGTTCTATGTAATCGTGAACCCTTGATAATCAGTCACTTGCCGCTTCGGTTCAATTGACTGCGTACCACCAAATTCAAGAAAGGGTTCAGCGAAAGCTGAACCCTTTTTTTGTGCCTACCGTTTAGCCAACCGCACCGAGAGCGCACCATGAGAGACGACTTCGACAACATCCGCGCCGAGCGCGAAACGCCCTACCGCACCGTCGCTACCCAAGCCAACAAGCATGCCGGCCTCTGGAAACAGATCGCGATCGGCATCGTGGTCGGGCGTCTGTCGTTGGGGTTGATTGGCGCGATGGTTTGGATGGTTGCGGCGCAGTTGCTGGTCGGGGTTTGCAGATCGTGGCACCGTGGACGGGGAAGCAGGGGTAAACCGCTGCCGCGCCCTCAATTGAGCGCATAGCTTCAAAAACCAATGTCCTCGCCCCTTTTCTCGACCGGGCCGATGCTCCATTGAATAGGCGCTCTCTGCGGTAGGAGCGGGCTACCCAAGCAACGGGTGAGTTAACGTCAGCTATCGGGCCCCAAAGCAGCCGTTGGCTACTCATGTTGAAATAGTAGGTGCTTTGTCCTTAAAGGGAGTTGCAGTGGTACTCATTGCCTAGTCGGAGCTTCAGTGAGGCCAGTACATCGTCCTGAAGGAGTCGCGGATACCGAAGGAAATCTGCTAGCTGGGCGATTCGGAGGCTGCTTAAAAAGCGCGTACCGTCAATCAACTCTAGGGCGAGGCCCCGAGCTGATGCAGTCTTCACAGCCTCTCGACCGCCCGTCTGAAATGTAGAGGTTGTGACAAAGGCACCTTTAGTGAAGCCATTCAGAACCATGGGTCCGAGCAGCTCGCGAATCGAGGCCACCTCAATTGCACCCTTGGATCGCTTCACTTGGACGGCTATCGGACGATCGAGCGCGTCGCGGAGGATTACGTCGGCTCCCCCATCTCCTGAATAGGACGTCACCTCCGACGTGAAGCCGTGACTTGAGAAAACACTTGCGACTACCTCCTCGAATCGACGTGGATGAACGTGAAAACGACTCTCATATTTTGCAGCTAAGTATTGGCGCACCTCTTCAGCTGGGATTGTTATGTCAACCGTGTTGAATCTGTAAAGGAGTGCACTCATGCCGAACTCGACAAACCAAATCTGATTCTTGGTGCAAAGGTAGATTTCCTTGGAGACGTGCCACCAACCGCACAGGGGGCACGTGGAAAGGTATGCTTCCCTCTCCTCTGGCTCATGTATTAGCTCCATCTCCCTGAGCATGAAGTCACCATGAACTTTCGCCATCTCAAGCACGGTATCCCTGTGCAATTCAGAGATTTCATTTGAGATTCCGGCCCAGCGGTCCTCAACTTGTACTTGAACAAGGCGACTGTCACAAAATCGGCAGCGCAATTCGACAATTTCTCCAATAGAAGGGGTCTCCCCGGCCTCGCAATGCACCCAGATACTCATGATCTACCTAGCTATAAGTAGGTGCCACTAGAGGCATAATGTTCCTGCTTTTATGCCACCAGCATGCACAACATCCACGCATAATTCCTTAAGGCAGTTGAGTGTCGCGCCGTAGTCGCGACAGGATGCTAGAAGAATGGCCTCCGCTGAGTTTAGAAGGAGTTAGCAGCGCGTCTATGGCCCCGCACCTGACCGGAAGTCGACTTCCGCAAGAGCCTGCTTGCAGCTTTCATGAAGGCTAGAGCTGCGTAGCCGGCAGGGCTATCCTTACAACCGCCGCCTCGATACCGAATGGCGAGCCTCCAAACTGTCCGAACCGGCTTCAGATGTCGGATCAATAGCCTTGGCTTTTCTAAAATCCAATAGCCACACCGGCCAACTCCGCCGCAAACCTCGCCCTCTAATCACATCAACGCAACCGCTGCCCCGATATCGCAGGATGATAAAGCGGCTGAACCGTGTTCCCCGCAGGATCGAGCACATGAAAGCTATGAGCCCCATCGCTGTGAGCGAAGGGGCGATCCAGCAGGGTCACGCCTTGGGCTTTCAGGTATTCGTACCAGGCGTGCAGTTCTTCCAGGGTGTCGACGATAAAGCCGTAGTGGTCCATGGCCTGAACGCCGCTGCTTTTCTCGGAAGCTCGGCCCAGGGAGAGGTTGTCGTTGCCGCAGGTCAGGTAGACGAGATCCTTGCTGGCGCGGTTGAGGACTTCCATGCCCAACACGTCGACGTAGAAACGTTCGCATTCTTCGAGGTTCGGCGCGGTGAGCGCCAGATGACGCAGACCGTTAAGGCGACCGGGACGCTGTGGCATCTGCTTGTTCCTTTTGTGTATACAATCTAGCGCACACCTTAAAACAAACGGAGTGCTCATGTACTGTCTTATCCTGAAAACCCAACTCGCGCCGGGCTCGTTCGACAAGTTCATGGAGGCGATGCGCGTCAACGCCGCCGCTTCGGTGCAGAACGAGCCGGATTGCTTGGTATTCGACGTGATCCAGGATTTGGCGGATCCCGACCTCGTTTATCTTTACGAGCTGTATCGCGACGAAGCGGCTTTCAAGTACCACAAGACCACCGAGCACTATCTGCAAAGCCGCCCGCTGGTGGGGGAGTTCATCGTCGAGCAAGAGGCCATGAAGGGTCATATGGTGTGTGGCAACAGCAAACGCTGAAAAACGAGCTGCCGCGCTAGATACTCAGAAAGTATCAACATCAGATTATCTATATATTTTTAATTACATAAGCCGCTCATTAGCATCACTCCAGACGCCGCCGGCCTCGCGCTAGCGCCGTCTACCTCCAATAAAAATAAACAGGAGACAGTGATGCTCAAGTCCACCGAAGCCGCTCGCTGCGGCGATTGCGGTTGCTGCGCTGGGTGCGGGTTTGCCCGGTGTGGTCATGGCGGAGTTTCTTGCGGACAGCAAGGCAACGCTGGAGCTGCGCAACTTCTACTTCAACGCCGATTACCGGCAGGACGGTGCCAACCAGTCGAAACGTGACGAGTGGGCGCAAGGGTTTCTGCTCAATTACGAGTCGGGTTTTACCGAAGGGCCGGTGGGTTTCGGGGTCGATGCCATCGGGCTGGTCGGGGTGAAGCTCGATTCCGGCCCGGAGCGGCAGAATTCCGGGTTGTTGCCGGTCGGTGATGGCAAGGCACCGGACGAGTACAGCCAGCTCGGTGCAGCGGCCAAGCTGCGTTATTCAAAAACCACCTTGCGTGCCGGCACCCTGCTGCCGAAACTGCCAACGGTGCTGCCGAACGACTCTCGCCTGCTGCCCCAGACCTTCAGGGGCGGGATGCTGACCTCGCGTGAGATCGACGGGCTGACGTTGAATGCGGGTCGCCTGACCCAGAACAGCCTGCGCAACTCCGCTGCCAATGACGACATGCAGGTATCCGGCAAGGGCATCAGCGGTGGGCAGGCCAGCGACAAGTTCGATTTCGCCAGCGCCAGCTCTCGCTGGAACAAGAACCTGACCACTGGCTACCACTACGGCCATCTGGATCAGAACTACAAGCAGCACATTTTCAATCTGGCCCACGTCCTGCCGCTGGGTGAGGATCAGGCGATCAAGAGCGATGTGCGTTTTGCGCGCTCTACCGAGGCGGGCAATACCAACGTCGACAACGATGCCTTTGGCGCCAAGTTCACCTACGAGCTCGGCGGCCATGCGTTCGGCGCGGCGTACCAGAAGATGAGTGGCGAAACCGGCTTCCCGCATATCAACGGCACCAATTCCTACCTGGTGAACTACGTGATGATTTCGGCGGACTTCGCCAGCCCTGGCGAGAAGTCCTGGCAGCTGCGCTATGACTACGACTTCACCGCTGCGGGTATTCCTGGCCTAACGTTTATGACCCGCTATCTGCAAGGCGACGGTTTCGACGGTCCAGGCAGTCGCAACGGCCGCGAGTGGGAACGCGATACCGACATCGGCTACGTGTTCCAGCAGGGCGCGCTGAAGAACTTCGGCGTGAAGCTGCGTAACGGCACCTACCGAAGCACGGGCAATGACATCGATCAGACCCGTTTCATCCTCAGCTATACCTTGCCGCTGCTGTAGCGGCCGCCCGCGCCATCCCGTCGCCCGCGCGGGTGACGGTGTCGCTGAACAGGAGATTCATTATGACTATGCAAAAGACTCTGCTATCGCTCGCCGTGGCCTTCGCCCTGGCCACCAGCCACCTGAGTGTGCAGGCGGCGGATACGGCCGACCTGCCCTGCCGCACCACAGCCGAATGCGCGGCCGAGGCGGCGAAGATCGGCGCCACGGTCGATCGCTCCGGTGCCAAATCGGGCAAGCACGACGATCAGTTCACCTGGGTCAACCGGATCAACAAGGCGTCCATCGTGATGTTGACGGAGGAAGGGATCGTCAGCCGCAAACAAGGCCGTGAAATCGCCAGCGGCGTTCAGTATGTGATCGACCAGGCCGGCAAGCCCGACGGCAAGAAGCCCAGCGACGTGCTGCAAATCGAACGCATCATGATCGACAAGATCGGGCCGCAGGCGTCGCTGATCCACTCTGGCCGCAGCCGCCAGGACATGTACGCGACCTACCGGCTCGCCACGCTGCGCAGTCAGTTGCTCGACTACACCGACGCGATGAACGCCACCCGCGCCCAGTTGCTGGAGCTGGCGAAGAAGAATGTCGATACGCTGATCCCGGCTTACACCAACGGCGTGCAGGCACAGCCGATCACCTATGCGCATTACTTGCTGGCCTATGAGGCGGCTTTCGAGCGCGATGCCCAGCGCATCCGCGAACTGTACGACCGTCTGAACCGCAGCCCCATGGGCACGGCGGTGCTGGCCAACTCCGGCTGGCCGCTCAACCGCGAGCGCTTGTCCGAGCTGCTCGGCTTCGATGCTGTACGCGAGAACTCGCTGGATGCCGGGCAAGTGTCGACCTACGACATTCCCATCGAGGCCGCCGGCATCGCCTCGTCATCGGCGATCCGTGTCGGCGCGATGCTGGGCGACATCCATACGCAGTACCACCAGATCCGCCCGTGGATGCTGCTCGAGGAAGGCGCCACCTACACCAGCAGCGCCATGCCGCAGAAGCGCAATCCCGGGCTGATCATGCGGGCGCGGGAGTCGGCCTCGGATGTGGTCGGCCTGGCTCATACCGTCACCCTGCGCGCGCATAACGTAACCACCGGAATGACGGACTACAAGTTCGCCTTCGACGGCCTCGGGTTGTTCGATAGCGCGCACGAGATGTTCGTCCGCACGGGCAAGGTAATGGATGCGCTGGTGATCAATCCCGAGCGCGCACTGGAAGAACTGGAAGCGGAATGGACCACCTCGATGGAACTGGCCGACGCCCTGGAGCGCGAGCACAAGGTGCCCTTCCGTATCGGTCACAGCTTCGCGTCCGCGGTCGTCGGCCATGCGCGTAAGGAAGGCTTCGTGCCAGCCAACTTCCCTTATGCCGAGGCGCAGCGGCTGTTTACCAAGGCGGCTGAGAAGTACGACTGGAAAACGCGCGAGTTGCCGCTGAGCGAGCCGGCGTTCCGCGCCACGCTGTCGCCGCAGAACATGGTCAAGACCCGCGTCGGCACCGGCGGCCCGCAGCCAGCCGAGGTCAAGCGCATGCTCAAAGAGGCCAACCAGGCACTGGCCGGCGACCAGCACTGGACCAAGGTGCGCCGTGATCGGGTGGCCAAAGCTGAAAGCGAGCTGGACAAAGCCTTCAATGCGCTGTTGAAGAACTAGTAGCTGCCAGCCCTCAGCGTTTCCCAGCCACCGCGCCGGGAAACGCTGCCTGCCGGCGAGGCACCAGCGCCTCGCGCAAGGCGTTGCGGTCCAGCGCACCGCTGCAGGCCGAAATCACCACGCACGCCAGGGCGTTGCCGATCACATTGGTCAGCGAGCGACACTTCATCAACCGCTCGACGCCGAGCAACAGGCCGAGCGCTTCCAGCGGCACCAGATTCAGGCCAGCAACCGTGGCGGTCAACGTCAGAAAAGCCGAGCCCGCCGCACTGGTCGAGCCCAGCGAGGTCAGCAACGCCACCAGCAGCAGGCTCAACACATGCGCGCCATCCAGGGCAACACCGGCGAGCTGCGCCAGAAACACCGCAGCGCAGGCCACGTAGATATTCGAACCGGCTAGATTGAAGGTGTAGCCGGTGCTGAGCACCAGCCGCACCACCCGCCGGGCGCATCCGGCGCGTTCGAGCTTGTCGATCAGGCCCGGCACCGCGGCCACCGAAGCACCGGTGAACGCTACCAGGCAGAGTTCGGCCTTGATGTAGCCGATGAGCCGAAACAACCTGAAGCCAGCCAACCGGGCCGTAAGGCCCAGCACAATGACAAGGAACAAGCCGCAGGCGAAATAGACGGTGCCGACGAACTTGAGCAGTGGCCAG
>DPSI01000306.1:0-1797 GCA_003527165.1 Pseudomonas sp. | reverse complement strand
GGCCAGGCGGACGCCGGCCCGTATCGGCCAACCGTATAAGCCATCGCGCCGAAGGCGGCCAGCGGTGCGAATCGGAGCACCATGCGCAGCGCTTTGAGCAGCCACGCCACCGCTGTATCCAGCCGGCGCCGCAGCGGCTCACCCGCATCGCCTGCCCAGCCCAGCCCGAGGCCGAACAGCAACGCCGCCAACAACACCGGAAGGATGAACGTGTGACCGATGACCTGCGCCAGGCTGGTCAGCACGGCGGTTGGCAGATCGCTCATAGGCCGCACTGTCGAGGCGGCCAGCGGCACAGCCTCAGTGCCAGGCGCCAGCAGCATCCCAATGGCCGCGCCGGTGACCAGCGAGAGCACGGCCATCAGCAGGAAATAAGCCACCACCCGACCGGCGCAGCGGGTTTTCTGCCCGCGCTCACCAAACGCTGCTATCGCCGAGGCGACCAGCACGAACATCACCAGCGGCACGGCATGGCCAATCACCGCGAGAAAGGCATCGCTGAAGGGTTTCATCTGGACCGCCAGATCCGGTCGCAGGATGGCGAGCGACAGCCCCAGGGCAATCGCGATCAAAATGAGAGCGGTGTCGTTGCGGTACAGCTTGGCTAGAATCATGGGCCGCCGAGCGATGTTGTAGTTTTTGTCGCTTCAGTGCCCCGTATCCTACCCCATCAAGGCGCTCCGTCAGCCAAACGTAATGACGGCCGCTAGCAGGACGCAGTCATATGGAACTCCGCCATCTCCGCTATTTCGTCATGGTCGCCGAGGAGAGGCACTTCACCCGCGCGGCTGCGCGCCTGAACATGCAGCAGCCGCCGCTGAGTCAGCAGATTCGCGCCCTGGAAACCGAGCTCGGCTTCGAGCTGTTCAAGCGCCACCCCAAGGGCGTGGACCTGACGACCGGGGGCGCGGTATTTCTCCAAGAAGCCAAGGCCATCCTGGCGCGGGTGCAGGACGGCGCGCGTCGGGCCGCTCGCGTCGCAGCGGGTGTCGAGGGCACGCTGAATATCGGTTTCACCTCGTCGGCGGCGGCGCATCCGCTGATCCCCCGCGTAATTCGTGCTTATCGCGAACAGTTTCCCGCCGTCGCCATTAGCCTGGCGGAAGGTAATGCCGGTCGCCTGACCGAACGGGCCAGTGTCGGGGAACTGGAGGTCGGCATTCTGCGCGCGCCAGTCAGCCGGCCGGAGGGCATCGACTTTCATCGCCTGCTGGTCGAGGAGTTGTTGTGGGTGCTGCCGGTCGGGCACCGGGCGCTGGCCTCCTCCACCGGTGGAATCGATATTCACGATCTGCGGGACGAGCCCTTTATTCTGGTGCGCCGGCCCGGCGCGCCGGGGATGTACGCCAATCTGTTGCAGGCGTGTGAGGCGGCAGGTTTCGAACCGCGGGTGGCGTTCGAAGTCGAGCGGATGCTGACGAACGTGAGTTTGGTCGCGGCGGGTGAAGGTATTTCAGTGGTTCCGGCATCCATGCGCGACATTCATCGGGAAAGCGTGGGGTACCGCCGCATCCTCGGTGCCCGTCCCCGCCTGGTCGCACCGCTGACGCTGGTGTGCCGCAGCTTCAACCAGTCGCCGGCACTACAGAACTTCATCATTCTGGCTCGGCACCTAGCTAAAGAATACCGAGCCCAGGCGCTACGCGAATGAGGGTCGCCGACCGTTTCCCCATCGCGGCAGCACCCGACCACTGGCGTGAACATCACCCTGCAGGCCCGTTCAAAAAGTTGTGAGCCTTCGACAACTATGAGGTGCAGCATGGCCAAAGACGACAAGACGATCCCGCAAGATCGGAA
>DPSI01000305.1 GCA_003527165.1 Pseudomonas sp. | reverse complement strand
TTCGCGGCCCGCGCTCCAGCCTCTATGGCTCGGAGGCCGTCGGCGGGGTGATGCAAATCTTCACCCGGCAGGGCGGTGGCGATGGCTTCAAGCCCTATTTCTCGGCCGGAGCGGGCAGTCGCTCCAGCTTCGACGGCACCGCGGGCATTTCCGGTGGCCAGGGTGCCGGCTGGTTCAATCTCGGCGTTGCCAGCGAATCCACCGATGGGATCAACTCGCGTGCTTATCGACCTGCCGCGCCCCGTAGCCATGAGCCGGATGCCGATGGTTATCGTGAATTGTCCGGCTCGCTGCGCGGCGGTTATCAATTCGACAATGGGCTGGAGCTCGATGGCAGCTGGTTGCACGTCGACAACCACAGTGACTACGACTCCAGAAGCACTTCGGGCACCAGCGGCCGCTTCGCCTACAGCGAGGGGAGTCAGCAGGTCGTTGGTGGGCGGACGCGGTTTACCCCGCTCGACGCCTGGTTGGTGACCCTGCAGGCCGGACACAGTGAAGACAAGGCCGATAACTTCCGCGACGGTGTCTTCTATTCGCGCTTCGACACCCAGCGAGACACCTTCGGCTGGCAGAACGATGTCAGCCTCGCCGATGAGCAGTTGCTCACGCTCGGCTTCGATTTCCAGCAGGACCGCATCGATGTCAGCGACGATTACTCGGTAGATTCGCGTGACAACAAGGGCGCTTATTTGCAATACCAGGCCCGCTTCGGCCGACATGGCGTAGTGGCAGGTCTGCGCCGCGACGACAACGAGCAGTTCGGCAACCATGACACCGGCAACCTGGGATGGAGCTACGACCTGCGTGACAACCTCGCGCTCAGCGCGTCCTACGGCACCGAGTTCAAGGCGCCGACGTTCAACGATCTGTACGCCCCGGACACGGGCTTCACGGCTGGCAACCCGGACCTCGCGCCTGAAGAGTCGCAGAGTTATGAACTGGGCCTGCGGGGCGAGCAGCGGTGGGGCGAATGGTCCCTGAACGCGTTCGAAACCCGAATCGACGATCTGATCATCTGGACCGGCTCCAGCTCCATGCAGCCGCAGAACGTCGACGTCGCGCGAATCCGCGGGTTTGAAGGCAGCGCTGCAGCCCACCTGCTGGGCTGGGATGTGGCCACCACCCTAACCGTTCTCGACCCCCAGGATCGCAGCAAGGCCAATCATGGCCATCTGCTGCCGCGCCGCGCCAAACGCGCGCTCAATATCGATCTGGATCGCAGGATCGGTCGGTTCGCCGTTGGTACCACCTTCTATACGGCCAGCCAGCGCTATGACCGATCCAGCAACGCCGATACAGAGCGGTTGCCGGGCTATGCGCTGATCGATCTGCGAGGCGAATACCGCATCGACCCGTCCTGGCGCCTGCAGGCCAGGCTGAGCAACCTGTTCGACCGTCAATACGAAACGGCGCAGACCTATGAACAACCTGGTCGGGCGGTTCACTTCACGGTCCGTTACCAGGCGCTTTAAGGCACATCCGACGCCCTCCAAGGAGAACGCAACATGATCAAACTGTCCCCCCGCGCGCAACTGGTCGTTGGCATTGCACTGGTTGCGCTGATGGCGATGACCCGTGGCCAGCACTTCGCTTCGGTGAACCTGCCGAGCGCTTCCTGGGCGGTGTTCTTCCTCGCCGGGGTGCTGCTTGCGCCACGCTGGGTCTTCCCGGCGCTGTTCGTCGAGGCTTCGCTGCTGGATTTCGCCGCGATCCAATGGAGCGGCGTGAGCAGCTATTGCGTGTCGCCGGCGTACTGGATGCTCGTGTTGGCCTATGGCTCGTTGTGGTTCGGTGGGCGAGTCTATGCACGGTTGCACCGCGATCAGCTAACCAGCCTGGCGGTTCTGGCGGGGTGCGTGATGCTGAGTGCGTTCGTCTGCTACCTGTTTTCCGGCGGTGGTTTCCTGTTCTTCTCCGGTCGTTATCCCGATCCGAGTCTGGCGCTACTGGCCGAACGCGTCGGCACCTACTACCCGCGCTACCTGGCAACGCTGGCGCTGTATGTCGGAACCGCGGCGGTGCTGTTCATCGGTTTGCGGGTCTGGGCCGTTCAGCGTGACGAGGCCCGCGCATGAGCGAGTCCAACGAACGCAACGCGCGGCACAAGGCACGCATGCAGCGCAAGAAGGCGCTGGTCGATCAGAAGATTGCCGAGGCGCAGCAGGCCTATGGGCTGCTGCTGGTGCTCAGCGGGAACGGCAAGGGCAAGAGCAGCTCGGCGTTCGGCATGGTCGCGCGTGCGCTCGGTCATGGCATGAAAGTCGGGGTCGTGCAATTCATCAAGGGCGCCGCGAGCACCGGGGAGGAGCGCTTCTTTCGACGCTTTCCCGACGAGGTTCGCTATCACGTGATGGGCGAAGGCTTCACCTGGGAGACCCAGGACCGCCAGCGTGACATCGCCAAGGCGGGTGAAGCCTGGGCGGTGGCGGCCGAGCTGCTGGCTGACCCGAGCATCGCGCTGGTGGTGCTCGATGAACTGAACATTGCACTGAAACACGGGTATCTCGACCTCGAGCCTGTGCTCGCCGACATAGAGTCGCGGCCGATGCGCCAGCATGTGGTGGTCACCGGGCGCGGCGCACCGCCGAAGCTGATCGAGGCGGCCGACACCGTCACTGAAATGAACCTGGTCAAACATGCGTTCAAGGCTGGTGTTAAGGCGCAAGAAGGAATCGAATTCTGATGGGCCGCCGTTCATTACGCTGGCGCTCGATGCGTCGGGCGCCCGGCATCGGGCCAACAGGTCCGGTCGGTCGGTGGGCCCGATGAGCGCTGCGCGCCAGTGCCCGGCGCTGTTGATCGCGGCGCCTGCTTCCGGGCAGGGCAAAACGACCGTCACCGCCGGGCTGGCGCGTTTGCATTCACGCGCGGGCAAGCGCGTGCGGGTGTTCAAGTGCGGGCCGGATTTTCTCGACCCGATGGTGCTGGCGCGGGCCAGCGGCAGTCCGGTCTATCAGCTGGACCTGTGGCTGGTCGGCGAGGCGCAAAGCCGGCGTTTGCTATGGGAAGCCGCGGGCGAGGCCGATCTCATCCTGATCGAGGGCGTCATGGGCCTGTTCGACGGGACGCCGTCGGCGGCCGATCTGGCGCGACATTTTGGCATCCCGATCCTGGCGGTGGTGGATGGATCGGCCATGGCGCAGACCTTCGGCGCGCTGGCCCATGGACTGGCCAGCTATCAGCCGGATCTGCCATTCGCCGGCGTGCTCGCCAACCGCGTGGGCAGCAGCCGACACGGGGAGATTCTTCGCAAGTGCCTGCCGAGTCGTCTCCACTGGTTTGGCGCGCTACCGCGCAGCGAATCGGTCAGTTTGCCAAGCCGTCACCTCGGCCTGGTACAGGCGCAGGAACTGGCAGACCTGGATGCCCGGCTCGATGCGGCGGCCGATGCGCTGGCCGCGAGCGCCGACAGCGAGTTGCCGGCTCCGGTGAGGTTTTCCGCGCCAGAGGCGTCTGTCCTGCCGCCGCTGCTCCAGGACGTGCGTATCGGCGTAGCGCGCGATGCGGCTTTCGCTTTCATCTACCAGGCCAATCTGGATCTACTGGAGGCGCTTGGCGCCGAGCTGCTGTTCTTTTCCCCGCTGCATTTCTCCCGAATGCCAGTGCTGGACAGCCTGTACCTGCCGGGCGGCTATCCGGAGCTGCACGCACGCGCGCTGGCGCGTAACCGGGCGGTGGCCGAGGCGATTCGCGCACACCATCAGGCGGGTAAACCCACACTCGCCGAATGCGGCGGCATGCTCTACTTGCTTGATGGGTTGACCGACCAGGCCGGCGTTCGCGAGGCCATGCTCGGGCTGCTGCCGGGTGAAGCCAGGATGCACGAGCGCCTCACCGCGCTGGCGCTGCAGGAGGTCACCTTGCCCGAGGGGCGCTTGCGCGGTCATACCTTCCATCATTCGTCGCTGGATACCAGCCTGTGGCCCCTGACGCGGGGCGAATGCCCGAATTACAAACGCACCGCCGAAGCGGTCTATCGACACGGGCGCCTCACGGCTTCTTACGTTCATTTCTATCTGCCCTCCGACCCTGCGGCGGCTGCGGCGTTGTTCATGCCATGAAGCACCTCGCTTTCCCGGACGCGCAACGCGCCGGTGTCTACCGAGCCATCGCCGAGCGACGCGATATGCGTCATTTCTGCGGCGGTGAAGTGGCCCCCGACGTTCTGGCGCGGCTGCTCGAGGCCGCCCACCAGGCACCCAGTGTCGGGCTGATGCAGCCCTGGCGCTTCGTGCGCATCCGTTGCGCTGGGTTGCGTTCGGCCATCGCCGAGCTGGTCGAACAGGAACGTCTGCTGACCGCCCAGGCGCTGGGTGAGCGCGGCCGTGAGTTCATGCAGCTGAAGGTCGAAGGGATCAGGGAGTGCGCCGAGCTGCTGGTCGTCGCCCTGATGGAAGGGCGCGAGGAGCACGTATTCGGTCGACGCACCATGCCGCAAATGGACCTGGCTTCGGCAGCTTGCGCCATTCAGAACCTCTGGCTCGCCGCGCGTGCCGAGGGGCTGGGCGTCGGCTGGGTGTCCTTGTTCGACCCGCAGGCGCTGGCCGATCTGTTACGGATGCCATCCGGGGCCGAGCCTGTGGCGATCATCTGCCTGGGGCCGGTGGATGCCTTCTATCCCGCGCCGATGCTGGCGATGCAAGGCTGGACGCAGCCGCGTCCACTGGCCGAGCTGGTGTTCGATGACGGCTGGGAGCCAACACCGTGAGCCTGGCGCTGAGTTGCCTCGCCGGGGTTGGGCTGGATGCGCTGCTGGGCGAGCCTCGTCGCGCACACCCTCTGGTGCTCTTCGGGCGCTTGGCGGACCGCCTGGAGCGGCATTTCAACGGTCCGGCCGGGCGCGGCTGGCGCAGTCACGGCGTCACGGCCTGGTGCCTGGCGGTCCTGCCGCTGACGGCCGGCGCCTGGGTATTGAGTCTGCTGCCGGGCATCGGTGGCTGGTTCGAGGTGGTGATGTTGTACCTCGCGCTGGGCCTTCGGAGTCTCGGCGAACATGTCCTGCCGGTGGCGAACGCGCTGCGCAGCGGCGATCTGACCGAGGCGCGGCGTCGTGTTGGTTTCATTGTCAGCCGTGACACCCGCGCGCTGGACGAACAGGGCGTGGCCCGCGCCGCGACTGAGTCTGCGCTGGAAAACGGCAGCGATGCGGTGTACGCCGCGCTGTTCTGGTTCGCCGTGGCCGGTGCGCCAGGGGTCGTGTTGTACCGCCTGAGCAATACGCTGGATGCCATGTGGGGGTATCGCAACCCACGCTTCGAGCGCTTCGGCTGGGCCGCCGCGCGGATCGACGATGCGCTGAATTTCATTCCGGCCCGGCTGGTTGCCCTGACGTATGCGCTGCGCCGCACACGCCCGGCCCTTCGCTGCTGGCGGCGCCAGGCCCCGTTTTGGGACAGCCCCAATGCGGGGCCGGTCATGGCTGCCGGGGCCGGTGCGCTGGGCGTGAGCCTTGGCGGCGCTGCGGTCTATCACGACGTGCTGCACCGGCGGCCCACACTCGGCGAAGGCGAAGCGCCCGAGGCGCGCGATATCGAGCGCGCGCTGGATCTGGTCTGGGCCGGGGTAGGGGGCTGGCTGCTGCTGATGGTGTTGGGAGGTTGGCTGGATGCTTGAGCATGGAGGCCGTTTGCGTGCGGCGGCAGGTGAATTCGGCATTGCGCTGTCCGATTGGCTCGACCTGTCGACCGGGATCGCGCCCTACGGTTTCGATCTGCCCGCTATCCCGCCGGACACCTGGATGCGACTGCCCGAAGCCGACGACGCTCTGGAGGCCGCCGCGCGTGATTATTACCGGGCCGAATCCTTGCTTCCCGTCGCTGGATCACAGGCGGCGATCCAGGTCCTGCCGCGGCTGCGCCGCCCCTCGCAGGTGGGCATCGTTTCGCCCTGCTACGGCGAGCATGCCCAAGCCTGGCGCCGCGAAGGACACCGCCTGGCCGAGTTCAGCGAGGGGGGCATACCGCGCGCCCTCGATCATCTGGACGTGCTGGTGGTGGTCAACCCGAACTACCCGACGGGTCGTCTGATGGCCCCGTGACGGTTACTCGACTGGCATGCACAGCTGTCGTCTCGCGGCGGCTGGCTGATCGTCGACGAAGCGTTCATCGACCCGAGCCCCGCGCAAAGCCTGGCCATGCACAGCCATCTCCCAGGGCTGATCGTGCTGCGCTCGTTCGGCAAGTTCTTCGCGATGGCCGGTGCGCGGCTCGGCTTCGTACTGGCCGAACCCTCACTGCTCGGCCAGCTCGACGAGGCATTGGGACCCTGGCCTGTAGCCGGGCCTTCCCGGCTCGTCGGCACCGCGCTGCTGTCCGATCGGTGCGCGCAACGCGGCCAGCGCAAGCGCCTTCTGGCCGATGCCGAACGCCTGGCGCACCTGCTGACCGCCCATGCATTGCCACCGACGGGCGGCTGTGGGCTGTTTCAATGGGTGGCGACTACCGAATCGAACCGGCTGTACGAATTCCTCGCCGGGCAGGGCATCCTGGTGCGCCGTTATCGACACCCATCGAGCCTGCGCTTCGGCCTGCCGGCTGATGAGCAGGGCTGGGCTCGCCTTGCAACCGCGCTGACCACCTTCAGGGAGATCGAAGCATGGGCACCTTGATGATTCAGGGCACCACGTCCGATGCGGGTAAAAGCACGCTGGTGACGGCGCTGTGTCGGTGGCTCAGGCGCCAGGGCGTGGCGGTGGTGCCGTTCAAACCTCAGAACATGGCACTCAACAGCGCGGTGACGGCTGAGGGCGGCGAGATCGGTCGCGCCCAGGCCGTCCAGGCCCAGGCCGCGGGATTGCAGCCGCACACCGACATGAATCCGGTCCTGCTCAAACCCAACTGTGACATCGGCGCCCAGGTGATCATTCATGGGCGAGTCGTCGCCAACATGGACGCCGCCGTCTACCACGACTACAAGCGCGTGGCGATGACGGCGGTGCTCGACGCTCATCAACGACTGAGTGCGGCTTATGAGGTGGTGATGGTCGAAGGTGCCGGCTCGCCTGCGGAGATCAACCTGCGCGCGAACGATATCGCCAACATGGGGTTTGCCGAGGCGGTCGATTGCCCGGTCATTCTCATTGCCGATATCGACAAGGGCGGCGTTTTCGCCCATCTGATCGGCACCCTGGACGTACTCAGCCCGAGCGAACAGGCGCGGGTGAAAGGGTTCTTGATCAACCGGTTCCGCGGCGATATCGCCCTGCTGCAACCCGGGCTGGGCTGGCTCGAACGACGCACGGGCAAGCCGGTGCTCGGTGTGCTGCCGTATCTGCTGGATCTGCACCTCGAAGCCGAGGATGCGATCGATCCGCGCCAGCCAGTCAAGGGCGAGCAGGCGTTGAAGGTGGTGGTGCCGGTACTGCCGCGCATCAGCAACCACACGGACTTCGACCCGCTGCGCTTGCATCCTCAGGTCGATCTACGTTTCATCGGCGCCGGCCAGGCCGTTCCCGCTGCCGACCTGATCGTCCTGCCGGGCTCGAAAAACGTGCGCGCCGATCTCGCCTGGCTGCGTGAGAACGGATGGCAGCGGGCGATCCAGCGACATCTGCGCTATGGCGGCAAGTTGCTCGGCATCTGTGGTGGATTCCAGATGCTTGGCGAGCGCATCGCCGATCCGCTCGGGTTGGAAGGCCCTGCAGGGCAGAGCGATGGCTTGGGGCTGCTCGACTTCACCACCGAGCTTGCCGCCGACAAGCAGTTGCGTAATGTGCGCGGTTGGCTGGCAGGCGGGGACGCCGAACTCAGCGGCTACGAGATTCACTCCGGCGTCAGCCGCGGCCCGGCGCTCGAACGCCCGGCGGTGCGGCTGGCCGACGGTCGATACGATGGCGCGATCAGCGAGGACGGCCAGGTACTGGGTACCTATGTGCACGGCTTGTTCGAATCCACCGACGCCTGCCGGGCGTTGCTTCGCTGGGCCGGATTGGAAAAGGTGCAACGGCCTGACTATCAGGCCTTGCGCGAGCGAGACATAGAGCGTCTCGCCGATCTGGTCGAAACGCACCTGGACGCGGCACGGCTGCTCGCACTGTGCGGGCTGCCGGCGGAGACAGACGCATGATCGAACTCATTCTCGGCGGGGCGCGCTCCGGCAAGAGCCGGCTGGCCGAACGCCTGGCCCGTGACAGCGGCCTGGCCGTCACCTATGTGGCCACGAGTCAGGCCCTGGATGGCGAGATGAGCGAGCGCATCGCCCACCATCGCGCCCGCCGTCCGACCGAATGGTCGCTAGTGGAAGAGCCGCTGGCGCTGGCCCGCGTGCTGCGCCAGCAGGCCGGCGCCGGTCGCTGCCTGCTGGTCGACTGCCTGACGCTGTGGTTGACCAATCTGTTGATGCTCGACGATCCGCTACGGCTGGCCGACGAGCGTGATGCACTGCTCGCCTGCCTGGCCGAACTGCCGGGGCGCGTGCTGCTGGTCAGCAACGAAACGGGCCTCGGGGTAGTGCCTCTGGGGGAGCTGAGTCGGCGTTATGTGGATGAAGCTGGCTGGCTTCATCAGGCGCTGGGCGAGCGATGTGAGCGGGTGGTGTTCACTGTGGCGGGACTGCCCCTGATACTGAAAGGAGAACCCATATGAGCGGACCTTGGTGGCAGGACGAGTGCCGCGTGCCAGATGAAACGGCTCGAGCGTCGGCGATGCAGCGCAATGCCGGGTTGACCAAGCCGGCTGGCGCGCTGGGGCGCCTCGAGTGGGTGGTCCAGTCGCTGGCGGGACTGCAAGGCCGCGAGCGGCCATCGCTGGAGCGAATCTGGATCACGGTTTTCGCCGGCGACCATGGGGTGGCGCAAGAGGGCGTCTCGGCGTTTCCGCAATCGGTCACCGCGCAGATGCTTGGGAACTTCGTCAAGGGTGGCGCGGCGATCAGTGTGCTCGCCGGCCAGCTCGGGGCCAGACTCGAGGTGATCGACCTGGGCACCGCCGCTGCGCTGCAACCGCTGCCGGGTGTGCGTCATCTGGCCCTGGGTGCCGGCACGCACAATTTCACGCAGGGCGCCGCGATGAGCGCCTACGTCTGCGAACAAGCGCTCCGCGCCGGGCACGACAGTGTCATGCGTGCGCGCGACTCGGGCACTGATCTGTTCATCGGTGGTGAGATGGGCATCGGTAATACCACCACCGCGGCGGCGCTGGCGTGCGCCTTGCTGGGGTGCACGCCGGACAGGCTGGCGGGCCCTGGGACCGGGCTGAACGCCGGCGGCGTCGCGCACAAGCGTGCTGTCATCGAGCGTGCGCTGGTACGCCATGCCGGCGCACACGACACGCTCGGCTGGATGCAGCGGCTCGGTGGCTTCGAAATCGCCGCGCTCACTGGCGCCTATATCGCCTGTGCGCAGCAAGGCCTGGTGGCGCTGGTGGACGGCTTCATTTGCAGCGTGGCGGCGCTTTGCGCAGTGCGGCTGAATCCGGCCTGTCGGGACTGGTTGCTGTTCGCCCATCGCTCCGCCGAGCCGGGGCATGGCGCCGTGTTAGCGGCGCTGGATGCGCGCCCGTTGCTGGACCTGGACCTGCGCCTGGGCGAAGGCAGCGGCGCGGCGCTGGCCGTTCCGCTGCTTCGGTTGGCCTGCGCGTTGCACGACGCCATGGCCACGTTCGACGAAGCGGCGGTCGCGGTGAAAAACCGATGAGCGTGCATCTGGACCTGCTACGCCACGGTGAGACGCTATCGAACGGTGGCTTTCGGGGTCGGCTGGACGATGCGCTCAGCGCCACCGGATGGCAGCAACTGCGCGCCGCCGTCTCGCAGGACGCGCCGTGGCAGCGGATCGTCAGCTCGCCCTTGCGTCGTTGCTGGGGCTTCGCCGCTGAGCTTGCCCACCAGCGCCAGCTTCCGCTCGAACCGGAGCCTGACCTGCGCGAACTGGACTTCGGCGAGTGGGAGGGCCGGACCGCTGCCGAGCTGATGGCCGATCAGAGCGACGCGCTAAGTCGCTTCTGGCGCGATCCGTATGGTTTCACGCCGCCGGGTGGAGAGCTGCTGGTTGCATTCGAAACACGCATCCTGGCGGCCATCGAGCGCCTGGCAGACCGATGCACCGGCGAGCGCGTGTTGTTGGTTACGCACGCCGGTGTGATCCGCGTGGTGCTGGCTCGGGCACGCGGCATGCCGCGTGAGCGCCTGCTGGAATTCGAGGTCGCTCACGCCGCGCTGTTCGGACTGGGCGCCGGCTTTAACGATGCCACGCTCTGGCTGGAAGAACGATGCAGCCCCTGCTGATCGCATTGCAGTTTCTTACCTGCCTGCCCGTGCGCCTGGACGGCAAGCCCGAACCTCGGGCGATCGGCGTGTCGCTGCTGTATTACCCGGTGGTGGGATTGCTGATGGGCGGCATGCTCGTGGTGCTTGGCATGGCCCTGCACGATACGGCGCCAGCGCTGCGAGCGGCTCTGGTACTGGCCGCATGGGTTGCGATTACCGGCGCGCTGCATCTCGACGGCCTGGCCGACAGTGCGGACGCCTGGCTGGGCGGATTCGGGGATCGCGAGCGCACCTTGGCGATCAT
>DPSI01000404.1:908-3787 GCA_003527165.1 Pseudomonas sp. | reverse complement strand
ACGTAGGTTGGATTAGCCGAAGGCGTAATCCGACGTTCCGAAGGCTTAATCCATCGATGGCAATAAGTGACCTTCTCCCTACCGGCTGCCTGCAGAAATCGTCGTGGCGAAGCTTTATCATCCGGCGGTTCGTGACAGAAAAGGGACATATTTCGCCGCACCACTGTCCTTAACACAGGCGCCCCTGCCGTCAATGGATCGATCTAGCCGAGGAACCGATGAGTAACCCCAATGAGCCATCGACCCCGAAGAACCTGAGCGTGGCTCGCAGCACCCTGGATTTTCCCGTGGTCGGTATCGGTGCCTCAGCCGGTGGCCTAAAGGCGCTCATGAGCTTGTTCGAGCATATGCCCAGCGACAGCGGCATGGCGTTCGTGGTGATCATGCATCTCTCGCCGACGCATGAAAGCCACGTCGACAGCATCATGCAGAACAAGACGCGCATGCCTGTGATTCAGGTAAAACAGCCGGTGCCCATCGAACGCAACCGGATTTATGTGATTCCGCCTGCCCTCGACCTCTCGATGAACGACGGCTACTTACGGCTGACCAAGCCCACTCGCGAACGCGGCGTGCAGGTCGCCATCGACCTATTCTTTCGTGCTCTGGCCGACGTCCATCACACCCGCGCCATCGGCATCGTATTGTCCGGCGCTGGCGCGGACGGTTCGGTCGGCCTGTCCCGCATCAAGGAACAGGGCGGCGTAACCATGGCGCAGTCTCCCGACGATGCCGAATACGACTCCATGCCGCGCAGCGCTATCGAAACCGGCATGGTCGACATCGTGCTACCGGTGCTGGAGATGCCCCAGCGGCTGATGGATCTGAGTCGCAACATGCAGACGATGGAGCAGCCTATCGAGTCCCCGGCCGCGTCCGAACAATCGCTATCCCCGGCGCCGACCCGAGCCAACGAATCGGCCCTGCATGACATCCTTGGCCTGCTTCGCAGCCGCACGGGCCATGATTTCCGCCACTACAAGCAAGCCACCGTGTTGCGGCGGATCGAGCGGCGCCTGCAGGTCAATGCTGTCCACGACATGACCGGTTACGCCCAACTGCTGAACGACCGGCCGGAGGAAACCCCGGCACTGCTCGCCGACATGCTGATTGGCGTCACCAACTTCTTTCGCGATCAGGAGGCGTTCGACGCACTGGAGCGCGACATCATTCCGCGGCTGTTCGAGGAAAAGGCCCTGCTCGGCGAGAGCGATGCACTGCGTATCTGGTCCGCCGCCTGTTCAACTGGCGAGGAGGCTTATTCGTTGGGCATGCTGTTTACCGACTACGTCGAACGCAACGGCCTGCGCGCCGAGGTACAAGTCTTCGCCACTGACATCGACGACCAGGCGCTGGAAATTGCCCGCGCCAGCATCTATCCCGAAGCGATCGTCACCGACGTGCCACCAGCCCGGCTGCAGCAGTACTTCACCAAGGAACGAAACCGTTATCGCCTGCGCAAGGAGCTGCGCGAGCGGATCCTGTTTGCCCGCCACAACATTCTGCGCGACCCGCCCTTCTCGCGGCTGGACCTGATTTCGTGCCGCAATCTACTGATCTACCTTGACCGGGATATCCAGAGCGAAGTGCTGCGCATGTTTCACTTCGCCCTCAACCCCGGCGGCTATCTGTTTCTCGGCAACTCGGAGACGGCGGACGTCTGCTCCCATCTGTTCGCCCCGGTGGACAAGAAAAACCGTATTTACCGAGCCCGGGATATCGGCAACCAGCGACGCGCGCCGATGACCTCGTTACGGAACTTTTCCACCGCCTCGCCCACTCGCGTTTCCGGCGCGGCCATGGCCCGCCGCAGCAAGCTCTCTTTCGCCTACGCTCATCAGCGCGCGCTGGAGCAGTACGCACCGCCCAGCGTGATCGTCAATCACGAGTCGGAAATCGTCCACATGTCCGACCGTGCTGGCCGCTTCTTGCGCTATGTCAGCGGTGAACCCTCGCTCAATTTGACGACCCTGGTGCAGCCTGAGCTACGGCTGGCACTGCGTAGCGCGCTGTATCAGGCCGTTCAAACCGGCAAGAGCAGCGAAACCAGGCGTATCAGCCTGGAGCGTGACGGCCGCCGCTTTTACGTCGATATGACGGTAAGCCCGTTCCGCGACGACGAAGCGGGCGCTGACTACTTGCTGGTGCTCTTCGATGAAACCGAAGATCTCTCCGATAAGCGCCCCGAGATCTCCCAAGGGGACGCCAGCGACAACGAACTGGCGCAGCTTCAAGTCGAGCTGCAACAGACCAAGGAGCAGCTGCAGCTGACCATCGAGCACTCGGAAGACTCCACTGAGGAGCTGCGCGCATCGAACGAGGAACTGCAGGCCATCAACGAAGAGCTGCGTTCGGCCAGCGAAGATCTGGAAACCAGCAAGGAAGAATTGCAGTCGATCAATGAAGAACTGATCACGGTCAACGCCGAGCTCAAGAGCAAAGTCGACGAAACCAGCAAGATCAACGACGACCTGCAGAATCTGATCTCGTCCACCGATATCGCTACGCTGTTCGTCGACCGCCACATGCGCATCAAATGGTTCACCCCGCGCGCGCAGGATATTTTCAACGTAATCGACAACGATGCCGGGCGCTCACTGCTCGACATCACGCACCGCCTCGACTATCCGACGCTCTACAAGGACGCTTCCGACGCCTTCGGCGAGCTGCAGCTGGTCGAGCGTGAGGTCAGGAGTCTGGAAGACAAGTGGTACATGGCGCGCTTTCTGCCCTACCGCACTGTCGATGACCGCATTCAGGGCGCGGTGCTGACTTTCATCGACATCACTGCCCGGCGCAACGCCGAAGAGCGCGTGCGAGCCGGCGAGGCGCACATGAAATTGCTGTCACAAAGCATGGGTGGGTACGCCATCATCTCC
>DPSI01000404.1:0-785 GCA_003527165.1 Pseudomonas sp. | reverse complement strand
TCATCATCTCCATGGACTTGCAGGGCAAGATCACCACCTGGAACCGTGGCGCCGAATCCATCTTCGGTTACAGCGAACCGGAAGTGATCGGCCAATGTATCGACCTCATCTACACCGCAGCGGACCGCGAAGTGGGTATACCCGAGGCCGAGCGCAAGCGCGCACTGGAACAGGGCCAGGCGGCCGACGAGCGCTGGCATATGCGCAAGGATGGTTCGCAGTTCTTCTGCAGTGGGCTGGTCAATCCACTGGTCGACAATGCCGGCGACATGATGGGCTTCGCCAAGATTGGCCGCGACCTTACCGAGCAGCAGCGGATCAACAGCCTGCGCGCCAGCGAGCTGGAGAGTATCCAGGCGGCAAGCCTGCAGAAGGACGAATTCTTCGCCGTGCTTTCCCACGAGCTCAAGCATCCGCTCAACCTGATTCAGCTCAACACCGATCTCATTGCCCGCTCGCAGGTCGTCAAGAACACGCTCAATCTGTCCAAGTCCATACAATCCATTCAGAGCGCGGTGCGCAGCCAGTCGCGGATCATTGATGATCTGATGGATGTCTCGCGCATTCGCACCGGCAAGCTCAAGCTGAACTTCACCGCGCTGCTTTACCAGGATTTGCTCAAAGGCATCGAATCGGTATTCCTGTCACTTGCACAGGGCGAGGGCATCACCTTCGAAAGCTTCAAGCCCGAGGAGCCGCTGTATATCCATGCCGACGCCACGCGCCTCGAGCAGATCATCTGGAATCTGTTGAACAATGCCTGGAAGTTCACCAAGGGCGGCGAT
>DPSI01000575.1 GCA_003527165.1 Pseudomonas sp. | reverse complement strand
CATCACGCTGAACCTGCCACCCATGCGCGGGCGGCCAGAGGATGTACCAGCCCTCGCCGAACGGTTCCTGGCGTACTTCGTCAAAAGCTACGGCCGACCCGCGCGAGGCTTCAGCGACGGAGCCATCGCCGCGCTGAAAGCCTACCGCTGGCCAGGCAACGTACGTGAGCTGCGTAACGTGGTCGAGCGCGCCAGCATCATCTGCCCGCAGGAAATGATCGAAGTCAGCCATCTCGGCCTGGCCGACCAGAACGTCAGCAACGCACCGCGCATCGGTGAGCCACTCAGCCTGGAAGAACTGGAAAAAGCGCATATTTCGGGGGTTCTGAGCACCAGCGACACCCTTGAACAAGCCGCTCGGATCCTGGGTATCGACGCCTCGACGCTCTACCGCAAACGCAAGCAATACGGCCTATGAAACTTCAGATGAAGCTGAGAACCCGTCTTTTTCTGGGCTTCTCAGCACTGATGACGGTGGCGCTGCTGGGGCTGTTGCTGGCGCTGGTCAGCGTGGTGCAGATGGCCCAGAGCCAGGAAAAACTCATACGCGACAATTTCGGCGTCATCGAGGTCAACCAGAAATTACGTCAGGCACTGGGTAACCATCTCCTGCTTCTGGTGCGTGAAGACCGCGACAACAACGCACTCGCTGAATCCCGCGGCGTGTTTCAGACTGCGCTGTCTCGGGGCCTGTCCCAGGCAGCGCGGCCAAACGACCGGCAGGCATACCAGGCGATTGGCGCCGCGTACGCCAGGTTCATCGATGAGCTGGAGTCTCCCTCCAACCTGAACTGGTCGCTGCTGGAAGACAACGCACTCAGCCAGTCTTTCAATCACGTGCGCGAGCTGATGGTCGACATGCAGCAGAGCGCTTACGACCAGATCCGCGACACTGAGATCCGCAGCCGTGAACGGGCGCAGTTGCTCGCTGGGCTGCTCGGCCTGACCGGGGTCGCGGTGCTGCTGATCGGCTTCGTCACCGCGCACAGCTTCGCCCGACGCTTCGGTGATCCTATCGAGCAGCTGTCCAGCGTGGCCGACCAGATTGGGCGCGGTGATTTCAACATCAATCTACCCGCGTCCCCCATCGCCGAGCTGTCGTCGCTGATCCGCCGCTTCGGCTTGATGGCGCAAGCGCTGCATGAGTTCAAACAGACCAATGTCGAAGCACTGGTCGATGGCCAACAGCGCCTGCAGGCGCTGTTGGACAGCATCGACGACGGCCTGCTGATCGTCGACCGCCAGGGTCGACTGGAACATGCCAATCCGGTCGCGCAACGGCAGCTGGCCTGGGAAAGCGAACACCTGGGATCGACCCTCGGCCAGGCACTCGGCTATCCGGAACTGGACGAAGCCGCACAGCAGGTTCTGGACGATAAGCCGTTGTCCGGCCCGCCGGAAGATCTAGTGATCGAGGCCGATGGCGAGCGCAGGCTGCTCTCGTGGCGCATGAGCCCGGTGAACCATCACGACGGACGCATCAGCGGCGCGGTGATGGTGCTCCATGATGTCACCGACCAGCGCACCTTCGAGCGCGTACGCAATGAATTCGTCCTGCGTGCATCGCATGAGCTGCGCACCCCGGTGACCGGCATGCAAATGGCGTTCAGCCTGCTGCGCGAGCGAACGCATTACCCGGAAAACAGCCGTGAGGCAGACCTGTTCAGCACCGTGCACGAAGAAATGCAGCGTCTGGTCACCCTGATCAACGACCTGTTGAACTTCTCGCGGTACCAGAGCGGTCAACAGAAACTCGAGCGGGTGCCTTGCGAACCGGCCGAGCTTCTGGAGCAAGCGCGGCAGCGCTTCCAAGCTCTCGCCGCGCAGAACGACATTGATATCAAGCTGGAACTGCAGACGCCACTGCCCAGCCTGTTGCTGGACCGACAACAGATGGAACGGATGCTCGATAATCTTCTGAGCAACGCATTGCGGCACACGCCGGACGGCGGCGAGATCCGCCTGCTGGCGAGGCACCACGGCGAACGGGTGATTCTCAGTGTCGAGGACAACGGCGAGGGCATCCCCTACAGCCAGCAGGCGCGAATTTTCGAGCCGTTCGTGCAGATCGGCCGCCGCCGAGGGGGAGCCGGACTTGGCCTGGCCTTATGCAAGGAGATTGCGCAATTGCATGGTGGTCGTATCGGCGTGCATTCGCGAATCGGTCACGGCACCATCTTCTATATCGCTCTGCCGATCTGACCTAGGTCGGGCCGAGCCGAATAGAACATAAGGAGCCGCCATGCCCAGCCTCAACCCAAGCGCAGAACAACTTAAACGCTTCGCCGAGCAGATGCCGGCCGGCGAGCCGATCCTCATGCTCAACCTGCTGCGTTTCAACGATCAGGCAGCCTACCCGGCCATGAGCGATCAACAGCCCTGCTCCGGCAAGGAAGCCTACGCGCGCTACAGCCGCACCGCCCTGAAAAAGGTACGCGCCGCTGGCGGAGACGTGGAAAATATGGCCGAGGCACGGGTTGCGCTGATCGCGCCGGAGCAGGAGCACTGGGACGAAGTGTTCCTGGTGCGCTACCCCTCGCCTGAAGCCTTCCTGGCGATGCTGGCGGACGAGGAATACCACGCGGCAACGCTCCATCGCACCGCTGCGCTGGCGGACTCGAGACTGATCGCCTGCTCGCATCGCGGCTGACCTGGCGTCAAGGCTCCATCGCCAGTGCGGCGAGAATCGCCGCGGTTTCGGCATCCGGCTCGCCGTCGAAGCGCGCCGGGCGATATTTCATTTGAAACGCCGCGATCACGTTGCGGGTTTCCAGATCCAGATGGCCGTGCTCCGGCACCTTGTAGCCCTGTCTGACCAGCTGCGCCTGAAACCAGGCCACGTCCGGCAACGCCAGGGCGAACAGGCTGCGCTGGCGCGCGACCGCCGTCGCATCCGGCCAGCGCACCAGACCCGCGTCAGCCAGACGCTTCCAGGGGAATAGCGGGCCGGGGTCGACCTTGCGCTGCGGCGCGATGTCGCTGTGACCGACGATGGCGCCGGGCTTCAACCCATGACGTTGCATGATGTCCTTGAGCAGCACGATCAACGCGTCGATTTGCTGCTCGGAATAGGGGTACCAGAGCCGCCCCCGCTCGTCTTCGATATAGCCGCGGTTGACCAGCTCGATGCCGATCGAGCTGGAATTGAGCCAGGTCCGACCGTTCCACTGGCTTTCGCCGGCATGCCAGGCACGGCGATCCTCATCCACCAACCGGTAGATGGTCGCGGGCGCCTCACCGATCAAGTAATGACTGCTGACACCGTCACCCTTGAGGATCTCGAGCGAGCGCGACAGATCACTGGAGGTGTAATGCAGGACGATGAACTGCGCCCGACTGTCCTGGCCCAGCGACGTGTAACGGGTATCGATACGCGGACCGCTGGCGCAGCCTGCGAGCAGCAGGGCAAACGCCGCGAGTATCAAGGCTTTCATGCGGTACCTCTGGTCGACAGCGAAATGACGCAGACCTGGGCATTGGAGATCGGGTCGTGCAGCAATCGCAGGACAGCGCCGGGGAATGGCGCCGGAACAAGGACGAGGATTATACCGAGGTGACGCAGCGGCTCCCAGAGCGACTGGTCAGCCCGCTTCGATACGATTGCGCCCAGCGCCCTTGGCCCGATAAAGCGCTCGATCGGCGCGCTCGAATACCTGTTCGGCGTGATCGGTCTCGGTGAAGCTTGCAAGCCCGCCCGATAACGTCACCTCAATGCGTGCCCCCTTGAAGTGAAACGGACAGTCCTGAACGCCCGAGCGCAGACTATCAAGCAATTGAAGGCCCGCCTCGGCCGGCGTCTCGGGTAGCAGCAGCGCGAACTCTTCACCACCGAAACGGGCGATGAAATCGGTCTTGCGCAGTCGCTTGCGCAGCTCATTGGCGATGATCTTCAGCACGCGGTCGCCGGCAAGATGGCCGAAGCTGTCATTGATACGTTTGAAATGATCCACATCGAGCACGGCCAGAAGCAGCTGGCCGCCGTAGCGCTGCTGACGCACCACTTCGAATTCCAGGCGTTCATCCCAGCCGGCGCGATTTGCAAGCTCGGTCAGCGGGTCCCGCAAAGCTTTTTGTCGTTGCTCTTCGAGATGCTCGCGCATCCCGGTAGCCGCCTGCTCCAGGCTCGCTACGCGACCGATCAGCGTACTGAGCCGCGCACTGACCAGCTGCTCGTGCTCGCTTCGTTGGCACTGATAAGCGTCGACCGTCTCCAGCAGCCCGTCCAACCGCGCCTGGACCGCCTGCTTCAGACTCGGCAGGTCCTTGGCTTCAAGCATGCTGTGCTGCAGGCCGCCCACTTGCTGGCGCAGCTCTTCATCCAGCGCATGGGCCGTTTCCTTGCTCTGCACATGCCCTTCACGGGCCGCGCTGAGGCTTTCCTGCATGGTGGCCAAACGTTCGTTGAGCAGCTTCAGGTAGCTCTCGAATTCACGCTGCCCCTGATCGGCCACGGCGATCATCAACTGAGCCAAATCATCCAGGACCGGCAACAACTCATACCAGTTCAGCCCTCGCTGGATACGCTCGCGCAGCATCTGAGCCTGCGGCTGCTGGTGTTCGGGCAGGCGAAGATCGTCGAGAAGACCGAACAGGGTCGACTCGACACGCTCGGCAATGGCGCTGTAGGCCTGCTCAGGTGAAGGCGGCAAGAGATAGGGATCAGCTTTCTGAGCGTTCGCCGTCGCGTCTGGCACTGCCTGTTCGTCTTCCGCTTCGGCGGGCGGTGCTGGAACATCAATGGCAGCTCGAAGCTGGTCCGGCTCCACCGTGCTGGCCACCGTATCCTCTGGCGGCTCCGCCTGCTTGGACGCTTGGGGCCGATCCTTGAGTGCCTGCCCTGCAAGCGACTCCACCGCAGCCACCGAAAACGCG
>DPSI01000573.1 GCA_003527165.1 Pseudomonas sp. | reverse complement strand
TCCGATCTTATCGCCTTCGCCGATTTTCATCGCTTGCCTGGTGAAGCACCAGAACGTGACAACACTTTGGTCGAGGGCGAGCTGATCACGGCGGTCGAGCTGCCGGCGCAAGGTTTTGCTGCGCACAGCAGCTACCTCAAGGTGCGTGACCGCGCGTCCTATGCCTTCGCCCTGGTCTCGGTGGCGGCGGCGCTGGATATGGAGGGCACCACCGTCCGCAGCGCGCGCATCGCCATGGGCGGCGTGGCGCACAAGCCCTGGCGCAAGGCCGAAGCCGAAGCGGTACTGGTCGGAAGGCCACCAGACGAGGCCGCCTTCGCTGCCGCGGCCGATGCGCTGCTCGGCGGCGCCAGTGGCTTCGAACACAACGCGTTCAAGATCGAACTGGGCCGGCGCGCCATCGTGCGCGCCCTGACCGACGCCGCCAGAGGAGCCGCTCAATGAAACCTGCCACTTCTCCCTTCGGCCAGCCCATCGATCGCGTCGACGGTCCGCTCAAGGTCACCGGTCAGGCGCACTATGCTGCCGAATTCCCGATGCCCGGACTGCTCTACGGCAGCGTGGTCAACAGCAGCATCGCCCGCGGACGGATCGTCAGCATCGATGCCAGCGCGGCTGAAGCAGTACCTGGCGTCGAATTGGTGTTGACCCACCGGAATCGACCGCCGATCGCCAGTTACGACAAGCCCTACGAGGACGACGATGCGGCCGAAGGCTCGCCGTTCCGTCCGTTGTTCAACGACCGCATCCTTTACAGCGGCCAGCCGATCGCCCTGGTGGTCGCGGAAAATCTCGAACTGGCCCGTTATGCCGGCAGCCTGGTGCGCGTGGAGTATGCGCCCGAGCCGCATCGCACCGATCTGCTCAGTGAGTTGGAATCCATGCACCAGGCGCCCGCCGAAGTGCCGCCGCCACGCGGCGATGCGGATGTTGCACTGCGTGGCGCTCCGCTCAAACTCGATCTGGAATACAGCACGCCGGTCGAGCACCACAACCCGATGGAGCCACATGCCTCCACCGTTCATTACTTTCCGGAAGGCAACCTGGAAATCTACGACAAGACCCAGGGCGTGCAGAACTGCATGCGCTATCTGGAAAAGGTGTTCGGTATGGAGGGCAAGATTCGCATCCTCTCGCCCTTCGTCGGCGGTGCCTTCGGTTCCGGCTTGCGCCCGCAATATCAGCTGCCGCTGGCGGTAATGGCGGCGCTCAAGCTCAAGCGCTCGGTACGCGTCACGCTCAAGCGTCAACAGATGTTCACCTTCGGCTATCGGCCGCGCACCGTGCAGCGCATCTCCATCGGCGCGGCGCCCGATGGTCAGCTGGAGGCGATCAGCCACCAGGCGATCGGCCAGACGTCAATGTTCGAGGACTTTACCGAGCACGAAGTCGAGTGGTCGGGAATGCTCTATCAGTGCCCTAACGTGCGGCTGGATTATCAGCTGGTGCCGCTGGACGTCTACACCCCGCTGGACATGCGTGCGCCGGGCGCGACCATCGGCGTCTACGCGCTGGAATGCGCCATGGATGAACTGGCCTATGCGGCCAAGGTCGACCCGGTAGCGTTGCGTCTGACGAATTATGCCGAGCGCAACGGCAATGAGGACAAGCCTTACTCCAGCAAGGCGCTGCGCCAATGCTACGAGCAAGGTGCCGAACGCTTCGGCTGGTCGCGCCGCTCGATGGAGCCAGGCAGCATGCGCGACGGCAATCAGCTGATCGGTTGGGGCATGGCCACCGGCGTCTGGGAGGCCATGCAGATGCCGGCCAGTGCCAAGGCCTGTATGGAGCCGGATGGCCGACTGGTGGTCAGCAGCGCCACGGCCGACATCGGCACCGGTACCTACACGGTGATGACCCAGATCGCCGCCGCGGCCATGGGCCTGCCGCTGGAGCGCGTCGAGTTCCGCCTGGGCGATTCCAATTTCTCCCAGGCACCGTTGGAAGGCGGATCGGCGACTGTTTCCTCGGTTGGCAGCGCGGTGCAGCAAGCCTGCGAAGGGCTGCGCCAGAAAATACTGGATGCCGCCCAGCAGTCGCCGGTCTCGCCGTTCACCGGGGCCAAGCTCGACGACGTGGAATTCGTCGAGGGCCAGATGCGGCTGAAGGCTTCGCCCGCGCACAGTGTGGAGATCGAACAGATCGTCGCCGTCAGCGGTGTGCTCGAGGCCGAGGCGAGCGTCAAACCCGGCGAGAAACGCAACGCGTATTCGACCGCCACGCATTCGGCCGTATTCATCGAAGTGCGAGTGGACGAGACGCTGGGTACGGTCAAGGTCAGCCGGGCGGTCAGCGCCGTTGCGGCCGGGCGGGTGGTCAATCCCAAGACCGCGAGCAACCAGATCGCCGGCGGCGTGGTATGGGGAATCGGCCAGGCGCTGCATGAGAAAACCATGATCGACCACAAGCTGGGTCGTTATATGAACCACAACCTGTCCGAGTACCACGTGCCGGTGAATGCCGATATCGGCGAGATCGACGTGATCTTCGTCGATGAGAAGGACGAGATCGTCAACGACCTGGGCTCCAAGGGCGTCGGCGAGATTGGCATTGTCGGCGTTGCCGCGGCGGTAGCCAATGCCATCTACCACGCCACCGGCAAGCGCATCAGGGACTTGCCGATTACCTTGGACAAGCTGTTGTAAGGGAGTGACGCGAGGAAAAGGCTTCGCCGTTTTCCACCCTACGGTTGCGCGACTTGCGAGTGTACGGAAGTAGGGGTGAAGACCGCGAAGCGTCTTCCACCGAAACGCTAATCCAAATCCCGATGCAACTGGTCGCGGTTGGTCAGGGTCGGGAACAGTTTCATCCAGGTACCGGCGATGAGCAGCGTACCGACCCCGCCGATCACCACCGCTGGTACGGTGCCGAACCAGTGCGCGGTCAGGCCGGATTCGAACTCGCCGAGCTGATTCGAAGCGCCGATGAACAATCCGTTCACTGCACTGACCCGGCCGCGCATGGCGTCCGGTGTTTCCAGCTGCACGAAGGCGCCGCGGATCACCATGCTGATCATGTCCGCCGCCCCCAGCACCACCAGCACACCGAGCGATAGCCAGAACGAAGTGGACAGGCCGAAGGCAATGGTCGCCAGGCCGAACACCCCCACGGCGGCGAACATCACCCGGCCGACCTGCCGGTTGATCGGGTAGCGTGCCAGCCACAGCGACATCAGCAGCGCACCGACCGCTGGTGCCGAGCGCAGCAGCCCGAGACCCCAGGGCCCGGTGAGCAGGATGTCCTTGGCGAACACCGGCAACAGCGCGGTGGCGCCGCCGAGCAGCACGGCGAACATGTCCAGCGAAATGGCGCCGAAGATGTCCGGACGGCTGCGTATGAAGCGCATCCCGGCCAGCAGGTTGTCCATTGCCGGGCCGGTTTGCTTCGGCGGGGCCGGGCGTTTCGGCAGGCTCAGCATCAGACTGCAGGCGAGGGCGAATAGCAGCGCCACCGGGCCGTAGACCCATAGCGGGCCAATGGCGAACAGCAAACCGCCGAGCGCTGGCGCGACGATGGTGGCGGTCTGCATGGCCGAAGATGAGGCCGCTACCGCCGCCGGAAACAGTTGCGTGGGCACCAGGCTCGGCAGCAGCGCTTGAGTCGCCGGGCCTTCGAACGCCCGGGCTGTGCCGAGTAAGAAGGCCAGCACGAAAATCATCTCGCGGGTCACGCCTAGGCCGCCGACCCCGAGCACCAGCGACAGGGCGATCAGCCCCTGCAATCCCTGACACAGCGCCGCGACTCGGCGTCGATCGAAGCGATCCGCGACGTGTCCCGTCCAGAGAATGAACAACAGGCGAGGAAAGAATTCAGCCAGGCCTACCAGGCCGAGATCGAGCACGCTGCCGGTCAGTTCGTACATGTGCCAACCGATGGCCACGGCAAGCATCTGAAAACCGCTGGCGGTGAATACCCGGGCGAACCAGAACTTGATGAAAGGACGTTGGTGGCGCAACAGCAGCTTGGCGTGTATGGACATCAGGCAGGCGCAAGGAGAACAGGGCCGCAGAGATTAGCACGGCGGTTACGGAACGCTCCGCCCAGTCTACAGCGCGATGCGCCGGTCCCTCGCCGGCCATCTGTGTTCAGCTCTGCGTCATGCCTCGCTCGATGAACGTTGGCGCGCCGTCGGAACGCTCATCAGCGCGCGCGGCTCGGTCATGCCTTGATTGCCCGCAGGATGACGAACTTCGGCGTCGCCGCGACCTGCTCGACCTTGCCGAACAGCCGCTTGAGCTTCAGGTGGTAGCCCAGATGGCGGTTGCCGACGATCCAAAGTTCGCCGCCCTTGCCGAGGGCTGCCTTGGCCTGGGTGAACATGCGCCAGGCGAGGAAATCGCCGATCACCTGTTGCTGGTGGAACGGCGGATTGCACAGCACCAGGTCGAGCGAGGCCGGCGGCTGCTCGGCGAGCCCGTCGTCAGCGCGGATATCGGCCGGGCGGCCGCCGAGGATCGCCTGCCAGTTTTCCCGTGCCGATTGCACCGCCATGTAGCTTTCGTCCACCAGGGTCAGATGGGCCTGGGGATTGCTCAGCGCATAGACGATGCCGAGCACGCCATTGCCGCAGCCGATATCCGCCACGCGTAAATCGCCGATCGCCTTGGGCAGATGCGGGAGGAAGGCACGGGTGCCGATGTCGAGGCCTTCACGGCAGAACAGGTTGGCGTGATTGGTCAGTTCGATGTTCGGCTGGTCGAGACGATAGCGGGTCGGGTAGGGCGACGCGGGGGCTGGCTTGTCGCTCGGTGTAGCGGTCAGCAGCCGTGCCTTCTTCACAGCCAGCGAGGCCTGTACCGGACCGACGTATTTTTCCAACAGGTCGCCGGCAGCCCGCGGCAGGTGCTTGATCATCGCGGCGGCGATCACCTGCGCGCCCGGCGCCAGCTGGCCATGCAGGCGGATCAGCTGTTCTTCCAGCAGCGCCAGGGTCTTGGGCACGCGGATCAGCACCCGGTCGAAGGGGCCCTGCGCCACTCCGCTGGCAGGAACGAAGGTCGCGGCATCGCGGGAAAGTGCGTTGCGTTGCAGGTTCTTCTCGAGCGCCAGGTGCGCCAGGTGAGAATCGCCACTGCTGGTCACTTGCGCCTTTTCCGCCAGCGAGCAGGCCAGGGCGCCGAAGCTGTCGTTGAGGATCAACACCCGCGTCGTGGCCGGCAAGGCCTGCTCATGCAGCTGCGCCAACAGGTATTCATCGGCCGCATCGAAGGCCTGCAACGGTTCGTTGGGCTGCTCGGGTTGGCGAATCAGGTCGAGGCGGGCGAACGGGGTTTCGAGAATAGGCATAAGAACTGGCGGTGTTTGTGAGCGTCGGAAAGGAGTATCAAGGGGGTAACCCGGCGAATCCGCAGAAGTCCGCGAAGGGAGCGAAGTATGACCGTCAGCGAAGAGAAGTTCACCCGCCAGCGTCTGCTCGAGGTGCAGACGCTGACCCCCAGCCTGTTTACCCTGCGAACCAGCCGCGATTCCGGCTTTCGCTTCACCGCCGGGCAGTTCGCTCGCCTCGGCGTACGCAAGCCCAGCGGCAGCATCGTCTGGCGCGCCTACTCGATGGTTTCCGCGCCGCATGATGAGTTTCTCGATTTCTTTTCCATCGTGGTGCCGGACGGTGAGTTCACCAGCGAGCTGAGCCGCCTCAAGCCCGGCGACGAGTTGCTGGTGGACAAACAGGCGTTCGGTTTCCTCACCCTTGATCGTTTCATTGACGGCCGCGACCTGTGGCTGCTGGGCACCGGTACCGGCATTGCGCCGTTTCTGTCGATTCTTCAGGACTTCGAGGTCTGGCAGCGCTTCGAGCGGATCGTGCTGGTCTACAGTGCCCGCACAGCATCCGAACTGGCCTACCAGGCGCTGATCCGCGAGCTGCCGCAGCGTGATTATCTGGAAGGTCTGGGCAGCAAGCTGACCTACCTGCCGGTGATTACCCGCGAAGAGGTGCCCGGCGCGTTGCACGGGCGGATCACCACGCTGATCGAGAGCGGCGAGCTGGAGCGTGCCGCCGATCTGAAACTGGAACCCGAGCACTCGCGGATCATGCTCTGCGGCAACCCCCAGATGATCGAAGACACCCGCGCCATGCTCAAGGCGCGAGATCTCAATCTCAGCCTGACCCGGCGTCCGGGGCAGGTGGCAGTGGAAAATTACTGGTAGGCACAAGAGGATGGGGGCATGCGGCAGCGTAGGGTGGGCTTCAGCCCACCATCCAGGCAGGAGGGTGTCTCGACGGGGGAAGAGCGGCGGCAGGCTTCAGGCTTGAAGCAAGAAGCGCCCGCTCTGTCGCCGACGGATCCTCGCTTACAGCCTGCAGCCCTATAGCCGCTCTTTAAACCACTCCCTGCGCCAGCATGGCATCGGCGACCTTGACGAAGCCGGCGATGTTGGCGCCCTTCACGTAGTTGGTGCGGCCGTGTTCTTCACCATACGCCACGCAGGCATGGTGGATCGATTGCATGATGCCGTGCAGCTTGGTATCCACCTCTCCGGCGGTCCAGTGCAGGCGCATGGCGTTCTGGCTCATTTCCAGGCCGCTACAGGCGACACCGCCAGCGTTGGATGCCTTGCCCGGCGCGAAGAGGATGCCCGCTTCGATGAACAGGTCCACCGCTTCAAGCGTCGAGGGCATGTTGGCCCCTTCGGCGACGCAGAGGCAGCCGTTATTCAGCAGGATGCGCGCATCTTCGCCGTCGAGTTCGTTCTGCGTGGCGCAAGGCAGGGCGATCTCGCAGGGCAGGCTCCAGGGACGTTGGTCGGCCAGGTACGTCGCACCGAAGTGCGCGCCCATTTCCTCGAGGCGGCCGCGTCGGACGTTTTTCAAGTCCATCAGGTAGCCCCACTGCTCGTCGCTCAGCCCGTCCGGGAAGTGCAGGGTGCCGCCGGAGTCAGACAGCGAAATGACCTTGCCGCCCAGCTCCATGACCTTCTGTGCGGCGTACTGGGCGACGTTACCCGATCCGGAGATCGCCACTCGCTTGCCGTCGAAGCTGGTATGGGTGGTCTTGAGCATCTCCTCGGCGAAATACACACAACCGTAGCCGGTGGCTTCCGGGCGGATCAGGCTGCC
>DPSI01000572.1:15634-20778 GCA_003527165.1 Pseudomonas sp. | reverse complement strand
ATCTCGGCCGTGCTCAGGCCGTAGATATCCTCGAGGCCCTCGCTGAGGTAAGGAAACGAGCTGTTGCCATCGGATCGCCAGCAGAACTGGAACAGCAGACCCGGAACCTGTGCGGCGATCTGCTGCAGACGCAGTTGCAGGTGTTCCTGATGGGCCAGATCGTAGGCGCTGACGATGTAGCCGCGCAGCAGCTCGTCTTCGTCATGGATCGCCGAGACGTTCAGCAGCACCGGCACGCTGCCGCCGTTGCGATTCAGTAGGCGCCACTCGCGCATCTCGCGCCGCCCTTCGAGCAGCGGTGCGGTGAGCACGGCGAACCCCGGCTCGACAGTCTCGCCCAATTCGTTGCTGAGAATGGTCGCCCGGCGGGCCAGGGCGTCCGGCGGGAACAGCGTCGAGGTCAGCGGACGGCCGATCAGCATCTGCTCGGAATAGCCGAACAGGCGCTCGGCGGTCGGGTTGACGCCCGATATTAGCCCTTCGGCGGTGGTGACCAGCATCGCGCTCGCGGCGCTGTTGAGCAGGGCCTGCTGTAGCGCCGCCTGTTCGGCGTAGCGGTGGGCCTGCAGGCGTTCCTCGAACAGACGCATGATCTGCCGGCTCAGGCGCACCAGGGCGCCGCGTTGCGCATCGCTGAGCTGGCGCGGCTGGCGATCAATCACACAGAGCGTGCCGAGGTTGTAACCATCCGGGGATGTCAGCGGCGCGCCGGCGTAAAAGCGGATGTGCGGGTCGCCGGTCACCAGCGGGTTATGGCGAAAGCGCTGGTCCTGGTGCGCGTCATTGATCTCGAAGATGCCCTGGCCTTCGATGGTATGGGTGCAGAACGAGATATCTCGAGGGGTTTCGCTGACGTCCAGGCCGAGACGGCTCTTGAACCACTGGCGATGGTTATCGACCAGCGAGATCAAGGCGATGGGGGTGTCGCAGATATACGCGGCCAGTTGCGCGAAATCGTCGAAAGCGGATTCATCGGGCGTGTCGAGAATCTCGTAGCGTAGCAGCGCGGCGAGTCGGGACAGTTCGCGGGGCGGGGCGGACGCCGGCATCGATTTCGGTGATTCCATCTGGCGGACCTGTCTCGCTGGTTTGATGGTCTGGTCGACGGCGCTTATGCGCTGTCGGCCTCCCAGACGGCCTGGATCTGGCTCGCCAGGCGCATCGGATCGAAGGGCTTGACGATCACGTCGCGCGCGCCGAGTTTGCGCAAATGTTCGATTTCGCCCGGCTGGACCTTGGCGGTCATAAAGACCACCGGTATCTGCGCCAGGTCAATCCGCTCACCAAGCCTGGTCAGGGTTTCTGTGCCGCCCATGCCGGGCATCATCACATCGAGCAGGATGAAGTGCGGAGCGAACCGCTTCACCTCTTCCAGGGCCTGCAGACCGGACGAGCAGGACAGCACCTGGTAACCGCCGATCGCCTCCAGCGCCACCTTGACCACGGCCTGGATGGATGGGTCGTCCTCGACGTGCAGAATCCGTTTCAACTCGGTCATTCGGGTCCTCCAGCAAACAGTGCGTCGAGCGCACGAAAACCGGCAGTTTGCCAGCTTGCTGGTCTGCTGGCACTTCGCTCGGAAAAATAGGCCGGTGGTTAGCCATGGCCCGAAAACATCGACGGGTCGATTGGTGCCGGCGCGTCCCGGGAACGAGCCGATCCGGTTTGCGGCCGCGCGTTGCTCCGCTATCGACCTTTGGTCGCTCAGTTTCGACTTCGCCTCCAGGCGAGAATTTCCCCTCGTGTTCTGCTCGCTGCTCTCCGGCCGCAGAAGCGGATCGGCAATCACCGCGCGAGCCGGGCTGAGTCAGCACGCCGGGGGCGCCGGGCTAGAGGTGTTATGTCAATTGCCGACGGGATTCACCGTATCGTCCGGATACCCAGTTGGCCGCCAGATGGTCCCTGGCGCCGTCGAAAAGACCATGCTGCGCGACGGGCGGGTGCGGCAATGCGTCGCCATAGGCAGATAATGGTCCGGTGCCGGCAATTGCCGGCCCGTGTTTTTCTTCGCTGCGAGGCTGCAACACTATGTGGTACACCGGTTTTCTCGATCTCTCGGCCTGGGAGCTGATCGCGGCCACCCTGCTTCTGACTCATGTGACCATCGTTGCCGTCACCGTCTATCTGCACCGCTATTCGGCTCACCGCTCGCTCGAGCTGAACGCCGGGCTCAAGCATTTCTTCCGGTTCTGGCTGTGGCTGACCACGGCGATGAATACCCGCGAATGGACCGCCATCCACCGCAAGCACCACGCTAAGTGCGAAACCCCAGACGATCCGCACAGCCCGGTGCAAAAGGGGCTGGGCACGGTGCTACGGCGTGGTGCCGAGCTGTACATGGAAGAAGCGAAGAACGAAGAAACCCTGCGCATCTACGGTAAAAACTGCCCGGACGACTGGATCGAGCGCAACCTGTATTCGCGTTTCCCCAACCTGGGCATCGTGCTGATGCTTGGCCTCGATCTGGCGCTGTTCGGTGTGATTGGCCTTACCGTCTGGGCGGTGCAGATGATCTGGATTCCGTTCTGGGCCGCTGGGGTGGTCAACGGACTGGGGCACGCCGTGGGCTATCGCAACTTCGAATGCCGCGACGCGGCGACCAACCTGGTGCCGTGGGGCATCCTTATCGGTGGTGAAGAGCTGCACAACAATCACCATACCTACCCGAACTCGGCCAAGCTGTCGGTGCGCAAGTGGGAGTTCGACATGGGCTGGGCCTGGATCAAGCTGTTCAGCCTGTTCCGCCTGGCGAAGGTGAACCGCACCGCACCCATCGCCCACCGCGTCACGCCCAAGCATCAACTGGACATGGACAGCGCCATGGCGATTCTCAACAACCGCTTTCAGATCATGGCGCAGTACCGCAAGTTGGTCATCAAGCCGCTGGTGCGCCTGGAACTGGAGCGCGCCGATGCATCGGTGCGCCATCAATTCCGCCGGGCCAAACGGCTGCTGTCGCGGGAGCCGAGCCTGCTGCAACACGAGCAGCAGGCTCGCATTGCCGTGATCCTCGAGCAGAGTCAATCGCTGCGGGTGATCTACGAGCAGCGCCTGGCCTTGCAGCAGATCTGGACCCGTACCAGCGCCAATGGCCATGACATGCTCGCAGCGATCAAGCAGTGGGTGCAGGACGCCGAAGCCAGCGGCATCCAGTCGTTGCGTGAGTTCGCCGAGCATCTGAGGACCTACTCGTTGAGGCCGGCGGTCGCCCACGCATGACCTCTGATCGGCGCGACCGTTGACGGACGTGTCGTCTGGAACTTTGCGCAAAAAGGCACTCTCTGATTGGCATTCTGGTGCTTACGCGACAGCCGCCCCTGCGGGTCTCCGTTGGTGCCTGGCGCCATTTGGGAACGCAGGTGTGAATTTCGTGAAGCAGCGAAGCGAAGCCGGGGGCGGTATTGTTCCTCCGACCGAGGCGCAAACCTTGTTGGCCTTGATGCACGCTCGCGCCGAAGTCGAGCGTCTGAGCGAGCGAGAGCAGTTGTTCAGCACTCTGATGGGGGCTGTCAACGCGGTACTGTGGGCCTTCGATTGGCAGGCCCAGCAGATGATCTACGTCAGCCCGGCGTACGAACAGGTGTTTGGTCGCTCCGCCGCCTTGCTGCTGGCTGATTTCGGCGAATGGCGCAACAGCATCTATCCGGACGATCTGGAATACGCCCAGCAGAGCATGCTCGAGGTGCTGGACAAGGGTGCCGTCGAAGCGCGCGAATACCGCATCATCCGGGCCGATGGGCAGCTGCGTTGGCTCAGCGACAAGTGCTTTATTGCACGCAACGCGGACAGTACCCGCGGGCCGATCATCGTTGGGATCGCTGAAGACATCACGGAAAAGAAGCAGCTCGAAGGCGAGTTGCAGCGTCTGGCCACCATCGACGTGCTGACTCAGAGCAGCAACCGCCGCTACTTCTTCGAATGCGCCCAGCGCGAGTTCGACCGGGCCCGGCAGTACGCCACTCCGCTGACGTTTCAACTGCTGGACATCGACGACTTCAAGCGGATCAACGATACCCATGGCCATCAGGTGGGCGATCAGGTGCTGCAGCGCGTTGCCCAGTGCGGTTCGTCCATGCTGCGTCGTGGTGATCTGTTCGGCCGAATTGGCGGTGAAGAGTTTGCCTTGCTGTTACCCGGCTGCCAGCCAGACCTCGCCGAGCAAATCGCCGAACGGCTACAGCGCGAGATCCAGCGGCTGGTCTTCACCAGCCCCGACGGCCAGCGGTTCGGGGTCACCATCAGCCTCGGCGTGACCTACCTCAGAGCCAGCGATCCGGACCTCAGCGCGCTGTTCGCACGTGCCGACGCGGCGATGTATACCGCCAAGCGCCTGGGCAAGAATCAAGTGATCGTGTCCTGAATCGGCCATTTCGACCGGTGTGATGCTCGCCTCGAGACCCGGCCGGCAACGGTGCGCCGGCCCGTGTTTGAAGTCAGCGGCTGAACGGCTGCGCTAACCCTTCCCAACTACACGGGGGCGGCTCAGCTCCGGCTCGGCGCGGCGGGTTGCTGCTGGGTGATGCAGTGGATATTGCCGCCGCCGAGCAGAATCTCGCGGCCCGGCACCATGACAACCTGGTGCTGCGGAAACAGCCGGCTGAGAATTGCCGCTGCTTCCGTGTCCAGCGGGTCATCGAAGGAGGGTGCGATGATGCCGCCGTTGACGATCAGGAAGTTCACGTAGCTGCCGGCCAGACGAATCGAGGGATCACGCGGCTGGCTGCCGACCAGCGGCACGACGCCGGCGCATTCTGCCTCGGTGGCATGCAGCGGCCCCGGGATCGGCATCTTGTGTACCGACAGCGGGCGGTCCCAGGCATCACGCGCGTCCTCCAGCACCCGCATGGCGGCCTGGCAGCGCTCGTAGTTAGGGTTGTCGGGATCGTCGGTCCAGGCCAGCAGCACTTCGCCTGGGCGAACGAAGCAGCAGAAGTTATCCACGTGCCCGTCGGTTTCGTCGTTGTACAGGCCGTGCGGCAGCCAGATGACCTTGTCGATCGCCAGGTAATCGGCGAGTACCGCTTCGATTTCTTCGCGGGACAGATGCGGATTGCGGTTGCGGTTGAGCAGGCACTCCTCGGTGGTGATCAGGGTGCCTTCGCCATCGACATGAATCGAGCCGCCTTCAAGGACGAAACCCTCGG
>DPSI01000572.1:0-15469 GCA_003527165.1 Pseudomonas sp. | reverse complement strand
CTACGAAACCCTCGGTGCGGTAGCGGTCGCAGCGCTCGATTTCGAGGATCTTGCGCGCCACTTCGTCGTCGCGCTGCCAATCTTCGTAAAGCCCGCCGTTGAGCCCGCCCCAGGCATTGAACGTCCAGTCGACGCCCCGTAGACCGCCCTTGCCGTTGATCAGGAAGGTCGGGCCCGTATCGCGCACCCAGGCATCGTCGCTGCTGATTTCCACCAGCCGAATACGCGGGTCGTCCAGCTGTTCCCGTGCGGCCACGTATTGCTCGGCAGTGACGCAGACGGTGACCGGCTCGAAGCGCGCGATGGCCTTGGCCACTGCGGTAAAGGCCGCTTGCGCCGGCGTGCCCTGGTCGCGCCAGTTGTCCGGGCGCTGCGGCCAAACCATCCAGGTCTGGCTGTGTGGCGCCCATTCAGCTGGCATGTGGTAGTCGTCGGCGCGAGGGGTCGTGGTCAGTGTGGTCATCGTTTTACCTGGAAAGGGCGGCTATTTTCGAAGCTGGGATACGATCGGCCTTCATCGGGGCGAGATATCTGACCACGGCGGACAGGATTCAGCCGCAACGAAGCGTGCGGCTGCATCATTTGCCGATCAAAGGCCAGGCTTACGACTCCAGCGAGCCATCCAATGTCTTGATCGGGCTGTACAGGTTCGGCCGTCGATCGCGGAATACGCCCCAGGCGCTGCGGATGTGCTCGAGCTTGTCCAGGTCGAACGGGTGCACCAGGACGCCTTCGCTGGTCTCGTCCATTTCCTCTACCTTGGCACCGAACTGGTCGGCGATGAACGAGGAGCCGTAGAAGGTGATGTCGTAGCCGTCCTGCTCTTCGCGGCCGATGCGGTTGCTGCCGATCAGCGGCATCAGGTTGGCGCCGGCATGGCCCTGCTGCACGCGTTGCCAGTGGTCGCGGGAGGTGATGGTCGAGTCATGCGGCTCGCTGCCGATGGCGGTCGGGTAGAACAGCAGCTCCGCACCCATCAGCGCCATGCTGCGGGCGGTTTCCGGGAACCATTGGTCCCAGCAGATGGCCACGCCGATCTTGGCGTAACGGGTGTTCCACACCTTGAAGCCGGTGTCGCCCGGGTTGAAGTAGTACTTCTCGTGGTAGCCGGGGCCGTCCGGGATGTGGCTCTTGCGGTAGACGCCGAGCAGCTTGCCGTCGGCATCGATGATGGCGATGGAGTTGAAGCGCGCGCGGCCCGACAGTTCGAAGAAGCTCACCGGCAGCACCACCTGCAGTTCGGCGGCGACTTTCTGGAAATGCTGGATGGCCGGGTTCTCTTCGACCGGGGTGGCCAGCTGCAGGTATTCCGGATTCGGCTTCTGGCAGAAGTAGGGCGTCTCGAACAGTTCCTGAATCAGGATGATCTGCGCGCCCTTGGCGGCCGCCTCGCGGACCAGCTTCTCGGCGTTGGCGATGTTCGCTTCGCGATCCCAGGAACAAGCCATCTGGGTGGCGGCAACGGTAACGATACGGGACATGGAAAACCTCGCGAGTGCTGGCGTGAAGACGGCCCGGATGGGATGCTGCGAAATTTATTCGATAGTTATCCGGATTAAAAGCGCTATCTGTCGTTTTTTAAGCTATTGCTGGCAAATTAATCCGATAAATATCGGCTAGGCCGCGCATTCTCGTTTGGGCAGGAAGGGCGGCAGGTAGAGACCCAGGTAGGCGTCGAAAACCCGCATGCCTTCCTCGGCCATACGCGGCGTGATGCTGCCGTGCAGGTGCATCGAGCGGGCGTAGACACGGTCGCCAAGCTCCATGGCCAAGGCGAACACATCGACGTCGCTGGGCAGCGCGGGCAGCTCGAAGTGCCGTTCAAAGAGGACCTGCATCAACCCGGCGAGTTCGATGTCGTGCTGGCGGTCGGCCTGGGTGACTTCGGCCAGGCCGTGCTGGGCGAGGATCAACTGGCGGGCCGCGGCGTCTCCCTGGTAGATCGCCAGCATGCGCCGCTCGATCAGCCGCGAGAGGTCGTGCCAGTTGCCCAAACTGTTGTGATCCACCGGCTCCTGCAGGCTGGCGCGAAAGGCGGCGTGAACGTCGGCGGTGAGCGCCTCGAGCAGCGCCGGCACGCTGGCGAAGAAGTGGTAGACGGAGGAGGGCGGGATCGCTGCGCGCTCGGCCACGCTGTAGATCGACAGCCCGGCCACACCCGCGTCGGCGAGCAGTTCGCGGGCAGCGGCAAGGATCTGCGCGATGCGCGCCTGGCTGCTGGCGCGCGGCTTGCGGCCCGAAGGCGTGCGGGGAGGCGTGTCGGCTGTGCTCATGGGGCGCTATTGGATGCCAGGGTGGGGGCGGATGCAACGTGCGTCGCTGACGTCTCGCCTGCCGGGGGCGACATCAGCAGGTCGCGGAAGGTCTTGACCAGCGGCTCGCGGCTGCGTCCGCGGCGAGTGATCAAGGTGAACGGCGCCTGGTAGCCGAAGGTCGCCGGCAGCAGCACCTTGAGCCGGCCCTGGTCGGCCCAGGTCTGTGCGTAATGTTCCGGCAGGTAGCCGATATAGGCGCCGGAGAGCACCAGAATCAGCTGCGCCTCCATACTCTCCACCGTCGCCGCACTGTCCTTGAAGCCATGCCGTGCCAGCTCCGCCTGGCTCCAGTAGCCGCGTCCGACCATGCGCTGCTGGGTGATCAGGTCGGCGGGAATGCGCCGCTCGCCGAACAGCGGGTGCCGGTCGCTGCAATACAGCCAGTGCTGCTCGCGGTAGAGCGGTTGGTAGATCAGCCCGCTCATGCGCGTATAGAAGGCGCCGATTGCCACATCCAGACGATTCTCCAGCACCGCGAGCTGCAGTTCGTGCGGGCCCATCACCGACAGGCGCAGGTGCACGCCGGGGTTCTCCGCGCTATAGGCGCCGAGCACGGCCGCCAACGGCAGCGCCGGGTCGCTCACCGTGGAATCGATGATGCCCAGCGACAGGGTGCCGCTGAGCTCGCCCTTGAGCGCGGCGGCGTAGCGCTCGAAGCTCTCCAGTTCGGCCAGCAGGCGCAGGCTTTCCTGATAGAAGGACTCGCCCTTGGCGGTCAGCCGAAAGCCGCCGCGGCCGCGGTGGCAGAGGCTGAAGCCGAGCGCCGTTTCCAGCTGGCTCATGTAAGTGCTGATCGCCGAGGTGGAGAGATTGAGCATCTGCTGCGCGGCGGCAAAACCCTGCTGGCGCACCACCGCGACGAAGATGCGCAGCAGCTTGATGTCCGGTTGGGCGTTGTTCATCGACGATTCCTGAAGCGAGACCGCCGTAGTCTAAACCAGGGTGCCGTAGTCGGGTGTTTGCTCGGAAACCGATTCGATCTTGGCATTTCCCCGACCACGCGCCGAGCCTTTTCAACCGGCGCTGTTAAGCAGTACGTCACGGACTGCCTCCTGTGCACAGCGCGCCATGATCCATCCGCAACCGACAGGGCACTGAATCATCAGTGCCGAAAAAGACGATGGACGTTAGCCTTCTCGTCGGTTACCGGCCGAGCAAACGATGCCGCCAACCGCTCCGATAGTTTAGATATTTCTGAACTGATTATTTGGTTCTGCCGATTTTTCCCGCCGGTGGCGCTGACCAAGATGGCTCCATCTGCTGAGCAACCCGATGAGGCCCCACTTGGAAAAGATCCTGCACCAGCCATTGGGCGGTAATGAAATGCCGCGCTTCGGCGGCATCGCCAGCATGCTACGTCTGCCCTTGGTCGAGACGGCGGCCGGGCTGGATGTGGCTTTCATTGGTATCCCGCTGGACATCGGCACCTCGCTGCGCCCCGGCACCCGTTTCGGACCGCGGGAAATTCGCGCCCAGTCGGTGATGATCCGCCCCTACAACATGGCCACCGGCGCTGCGCCGTTCGATTCATTGAGCGTGGCCGACATCGGTGATGTGGCAATCAACACCTTCAATCTGCTGGATACCGTGCGGATCATCGAGGAAACCTACGACCGCCTGCTCGAGCACGACGTCATCCCACTGACCCTGGGCGGCGACCACACCCTGACCCTGCCGATCCTGCGGGCGATGAAAAAGAAGTACGGCAAGGTCGGGCTGGTGCATGTCGATGCCCACGCCGACGTCAACGAGCACATGTTCGGCGAGAAGATCGCCCATGGCACCACCTTCCGCCGCGCGGTGGAAGAAGATCTGCTCGATTGCGACCGGGTGGTGCAGATCGGTCTGCGGGCCCAGGGCTATACGGCCGAGGACTTTAATTGGTGCCGTCAGCAGGGCTTTCGCGTGGTGCAGGCCGAGGAATGCTGGCACAAGTCGCTCGAACCGCTGATGGCCGAGGTGCGTGAGCGGGTCGGCGGCGGGCCGGTGTACCTGTCGTTCGACATCGACGGCATCGACCCGGCCTGGGCGCCCGGTACCGGTACCCCGGAAGTGGGCGGGCTGACCACCATCCAGGCGTTGGAAATCATCCGCGGTTGCCAGGGCCTGACGCTGGTCGGCGGCGATCTGGTGGAGGTCTCGCCGGCCTACGACACCAGCGGCAACACCGCGCTGCTGGGCGCCAATCTGCTGTACGAAATGCTCTGCGTGCTGCCCGGCGTCACCCGGCGCTGAGCACAGCGGTGGCGCGAGGCGTGACGGCTCATCCCTCCAACCGGCAGGACGCAACCATGGAACTGAAGATTTTTCGCACGCTCTGGGGCTATCGCAACGCCTGGGAGCAGGCGCTGGAAGAGCTGCGCAGCGCCGGATTCGACGGCATCGAGGCGCGCTTGCCGGAAGCCCATGAGGAACGGGCCCGCTTTGGCCGTTTCCTGCGTGGCAATGCTGTGCCCTACATCTGCACCATTTTCACCTCGACTCCGGTGCTGCCGCGCCAGTCCGACACACCAGCGATGCACCTCGAGGACCTGTCGCGCAAGTTGGAACGGGCCGCCGAGTTGGAGCCGCGCTTCATCAATCTGCTGGCTGGCAACGACCGCTGGGGTCTGGCCGAGCAGGTCGACTTCTTCGGCGCCGCCCTGGAATGTGGCGAACGCGCCGGGCTTCTGCTGAGCTTCGAAACCCATCGTGCCCGCTCGTTGTACAGCCCATGGGTCACGCTCGACCTGATCCGCCAGCTGCCGGCACTGCGCTTCACCAGCGACATCAGCCACTGGGTGGTGACCTGCGAGCGCCTGCTGGACGACCCGGCCGACGATCTCACCCCTTTTATCGAGCGCGTGCATCACATTCAGGCACGGGTCGGTTACGACCAGGGTCCGCAGGTGCCCCATCCTGGTGCGCCGGAATATGCCGATGCCCTGGCTTTTCATCAGCGCCACTGGGAAAGCATCTGGCAAAGCCAGCAGCAGCGCGGCTTCGCTTGCACCACCCTGACGCCTGAGTTCGGTCCGGACGGTTATTTGCATCACTTGCCCTTTACCGACGTGCCGGTCGCCGACCTCTGGCAGCTCAACCAGTGGATGGCGCGAACCGAACGGCACCATTTCCATCGTTATCTTGGCCACTGACCGCACGGAGCAGCCTTCGATGAGCAACAGCACCAAGCATTTCAAGCAGATTCCGCTCGTCGACATCGGCGCTCTGTTCAGTCCGGATCTTGCGGAGCGGCAGAAGGTTGCCGATGCGCTTGGCGTGGCGGCTCGCGAGGTGGGATTTCTCTATATCACCGGTCACGCTATCGAGCAGCGGTTGATCGATGGCCTGCATCAGGCCGCCGAGGATTTCTTTGCTCAGCCCTTCGAAACCAAGATGCGTCACTACATCGGTGCCTCGGAGAGCCACAAAGGCTACGTACCCGAAGGTGAAGAGGTCTATTCCAAGGGCAAGCCCGACCACAAGGAAGCCTTCGATATCGGGTTCGAGGTCCCGGCGGACAACCCGCTGGTGCTGGCCGGCACGCCGCTGCTGGGGCCGAACCGCTGGCCCGAACTGCCGGGTTTCCAAGAGGCGGCACAGGCTTACTACGCCGCGGTGTTCGATCTTGGTCGGACGTTGTTCCGCGGCTTTGCGTTGGCGCTGGGCCTGGCCGAGGACGCCTTCGATGAAGTGGCTAATTTTCCGCCGTCGAAGCTGCGGCTGATCCACTACCCCTACGACGGCGATGCCGAGGACGCACCGGGCATCGGCGCCCATACGGACTACGAGTGCTTCACCATCCTGCTGGCCGATCGCCCGGGCCTGGAAGTGATGAACGACCTGGGCGAGTGGATCGACGCGCCGCCGGTGTCCGGCGCCTTCGTCGTCAACATCGGCGACATGCTCGAGGTGATGACCGCCGGGGCGTTCGTCGCCACCGCTCACCGGGTGCGCAAAGTGGCGGAGGAGCGCTACTCGTTCCCGCTGTTCTACGCCTGCGATTACCACACGCAGATCAAACCGCTGCCGCAGTTCGCCGAGGCCGGCGCCGACTACGAGCCGCTGAGCATTGGCGAGCACATGTGGAGCCAGGCGTTGCAGACCTATCAGTACCTACAGAGGCGCGTCGAGGCGGGGGAGCTGCGATTGCCCGAACGCGCCCGCAAACCGGCGAGCTTCGGGCGCCTCAAGCATCAGCCCAGCCTGTCGTGATCACCTTTCGCACTGCCGACCCTATCTGAGTCTCTGGAGAACACAACCATGAAAAGCCTGAAGAATCTTTGCCTTGGTGGTCTCGGCGCGGTGGTGCTGGGTACGTCGTTTGGTGCCATGGCGGCGCAAACGCCGAAAACCGTCAGTGACGGTGAGCTCAAGGTGGGGATGGAAATCGCCTATCCGCCGTTCGAATACTACGAGGACGAAAAGGTCGTCGGCTTCGATCCGGAGGTCTCCGCCGAGCTGGCCGAGCGCATGGGGCTGAAGGCCAGCTTCCACGACACACGCTTTCCCAACCTGATTCTCGGCCTCAACGCCAACCGCTTCGACACCATCATTTCCGGCATGTACATCCTGCCCGAGCGCCTCGAGCAGGCGGACGCGATCCCCTACGCCAAGACCGGCGCGGCGATCATGGTACGCGCCGATTCGGCGCACAAGCCCGCCACCGAGAAGGACCTGTGCGGCATGACCGTCGGGCTGCAACAGGGCACCTCCTGGGTGAAGAAGCTCAACGACCTGTCGGCGGGCTACTGCGCCGAGCAGGGCAAGGGCGCGATCACCGTCAATGAATACCCGACCAGCTCGGAAACTTCCCAGGCCATGCTGTCCGGGCATATCCAGGCACATGTGGAGATCGCCAGCGCCTCGCAGATGATGGTGGACAAGGCACGTGGACGCATCCTCATCTCCAGCCCCGAATCGATCTACCCGGAAACCCTCGGCATCTACGTGAAGAAGGGCAACAGCCAGTTGCTCGATTCGCTGAAAGCCGCCTTGGACGAGTTCAAGCAGAGCGGCGAACACAGTGCCTTGCTCAAGCAATACGGCCTCGAAGAAGCCTGACCGCAATTGACGTGGCACGTCGTTGACGGCCACGCGACAACTGCCCGGGCGACCCGCAAGGAAGGCCCGGGCCAGAGGTGGACGCATGCCATTCGAATGGACGTATTTCTTCTCGATGTTTTCCATGCCGGCCTTCTGGAAGGCCAGCTGGACCGTGGTCAAGCTGAGTACCCTGGCCTGGCTGATCGGCATGCTGATCGGCTTTGGTCTGGCCAGCGCCAAGCAGTCGCTGCACGCCTGGGTGCGCCTGCCGGCCACCACTTACGTCTGGTTCTTTCGCAGCGTGCCGCTGCTGGTGTTGCTGATCTTCGTTTACAACCTGCCGCAGTTGTTTCCCGGCAGCGGTGCGCTGCTGTCGCAGCCGTTCTATGCCGGTTTGCTCGCCCTGGTCCTGACCGAGGCGGCGTACATGGCCGAAATTCATCGTGGCGGCTTGCTCTCGGTCGCCAAAGGCCAGCGTGAAGCGGCCCGCGCGCTGGGCATTCGCGGCATCGGCTTGCAGCGCCTGATCGTGGTACCACAGGCGTTTCGCATCGCCTTACCGACCCTGACCAACGAATACGTGACCATCGTCAAGCTCACCTCGCTGGTGTCGGTGATTTCGCTGACCGAGCTGCTGCTGGTGGGCCAGCGCCTCTATGCGCAGAACTTTCTGGTGCTGGAAACCCTGGGTGCGGTGGCGCTGTATTACGTGCTGATCGTCACCCTGTTCGGCTGGCTGCTGCAGTACCTGGAGCGGCATCTGGACCTGACTCGGCGCAAGCCCGACACCTTGGATGATACCGGTCTCGATGCCCTGCGCCGGAGCCTCCCGGTAGTCCGCGGCGCCGTACCGCTGGGCCAGCAACCGGGCATGCCCGATGCCTTGCGCCTGAACAAGGTGCACAAGCGCTACGGCAACCACCACGTGCTCAAGGGCATCGACCTGCGGGTGCGCCCCGGTGAGGTGGTGTCGATCATCGGGCCGTCGGGCTCCGGCAAGACCTCGCTGATTCGCACGGTGAATGGTCTGGAAAGCATCGATCAAGGCGAGATCGTGTTGTTCGGCGAAAGCTTCATCCAGGCCGGTGACGGTCCGGACAGCCGCCGACTGCGCGCCGGTGTGCGACGCATCGGCATGGTGTTCCAAAGCTTCAACCTGTTCCCGCACCGCACCATCGTCGACAACGTCCAGCTGGCCCCGCGCTATCACCGCATGGGCGACCGTGAAACCTTGCGTCGGGAGGCGCTGGCGCTGCTGGACAAGGTCGGCCTGCTGGCGCATGCCGACAAGTATCCGCATCAGCTTTCGGGCGGTCAGCAGCAGCGCGTCGCCATTGCCCGTGCGCTGGCGATGAAGCCGGACATCATGCTTTTCGACGAGCCCACCTCGGCACTCGACCCGGAGCTGGTGGGCGATGTGCTCAACGTCATCCGCGACCTGGCCAGCGAAGGCATGACCATGCTCATCGTCACCCATGAGATGGACTTCGCCATGTCGATTTCCGACCGCGTGCTGTTCATGGAGGACGGCCATATCGGCCTCGATGCCTCTCCCGAGCAGATCCGCCACCAGGGCAACGAACGCGTGCGCCGTTTCATCGGAATCGAAGGGGAGCCGGCATGACCGACGATATCGCCACCCTGCGCCGCGACCTGGCAGCGGCCTACCGGCTGGCCGCGCTGTTTGGCTGGGACGACACGCTCTATACGCACTTCTCGGTGCGCTTGCCCGGCGCCGAGCCGCGCTTTCTGATCAACCCCTTCGGCCTGCTGTTCGAGGAGGTCCGCGCCAGCGATCTGATCGTGGTGGACATGCAGGGCAAGGTGGTCGAGGGCCATGCCGAGTACAACGTGGCCGGCTTCACCATCCACAGCGCGGTGCACATGGCGCGCGACGACGCCCACTGCGTGATCCACACTCACACCCTGGCCGGCATGGCGGTGGCGGCGCTGGACGATGGGCTGCTGCAGTTGAACCAGATCAGCACCGAATTCCACGATCGGGTTGGCTACCACGACTATGAAGGTGTGGCGCTGGACCTGGACGAGCGCACACGCATCCAGGCCTCGCTGGGCGACAACATCGCGCTGATCCTGCGTCACCATGGCCTGCTCAGCGTCGGTGCCAGCGTCGCCGATGCCTTCTGCGTGATGTTCTACCTGAACCGCGCCTGCGAGATCCAACTCGCGGCGACCGCGAGCGGTTGTTCCTACAGCCGGATGCCCGATCACCTGAGCCGCCACGCCTGCGAACAGCTACAGGGTGCCGAATGGCAGCGCCAGCTGCTCTGGAAGGCCTGGCTGCGCAAGCTCGATCGGCTCGATCCGAGTTACAGGGATTGATGCCCATGGACCTGACCTGCGGCGAGTTTCTTGTTCGTCAACTCGAAGCCTGGGGCGTCGATACCCTGTTCGGCATTCCCGGCGTGCACACCGTCGAGCTCTACCGGGGCCTGACGGACAGTGGCATCCGCCACGTCACGCCACGTCACGAACAGGGCGCCGGCTTCATGGCCGATGGCTATGCGCGGGTTTCCGGCAAGCCGGGCGTGTGTTTCATCATCACCGGCCCGGGAATGACCAACATCCTCACCGCCATGGCCCAGGCCTACGCCGACTCGATCCCGATGCTGGTGATCTCCTCGGTCAACGAGCGTCACCGGCTCGGCCTGGGCAAGGGTTACCTGCACGAGTTGCCCGATCAGCGAGCGCTCACCGCCGGGGTCACCGCCTTCAGCCACACGCTGATGAGCGTCGACGAGCTGCCGGCCGTGCTGGCCCGTGCCTTTGCCGTATTCGACGGTGCACGCCCGCGGCCCGTGCACCTCGAGCTGCCGCTGGACGTCATCACCGCAGCCGCTGTCCACCTGTCCTTGCAGCCACGATCGATCGTGTCACGGCCGGCAGCCGACCCCGCGTTGATTCGTGTGGCGGCGGAGCGCTTGCGCGGCGCACAGCGACCGCTGCTGTTGCTCGGCGGCGGCTGTATCGAGGCGGCGGCCGAAGCGCAGGCACTTGCCGAAGCGCTGGATGCGCCCACCGCGCTGACTATCAATGCCAGGGGCTGCTGCCGCCCGGGCATCCGCTGCTGCTGGGCAGCAACCAGTCGTTGGCGCCGGTACGCCAGTTGGCACGCGACGCCGATGTGATCCTGGCGATCGGTACCGAACTCGGCGAAACCGATTATGACGTGGTGTTCGACGGTGGTTTCGCCATTGGCGGCGAGCTGATCCGCATCGACATAGACGCCGAGCAGCTGTCACGCAATTTCATCGCGACCCTGGCGATCCAGGCCGATGCGCGTCTGGCCATGACCCAGCTGCTGGATCAACTGCCGGGCCGCGTGCTCGTGCCGGACAGCGCCGGCGTGCGGCGTTCCAGGGCCGCACAGCTAGCCCTGGCCGACCAGTTCGTGGGCTGGGCCCATTACCGACAGCTGTTCGACACGCTACTGGCGGCGCTGCCCGAGGCGCGCTTCGTCGGTGATTCGACCCAGACCGTCTACAGCGGCAATCACTTGGTCGACACCGCTGCACCGCGGCGCTGGTTCAATTCCGCCACCGGCTACGGCACTCTCGGTTATGGGCTGCCGGCTGCGATCGGTGCCCGGCTCGCCGATCCTGCCAGCCCGGTGATCTGCCTGATCGGCGACGGCGGCCTGCAATTCACCCTGGCGGAGCTGGCCAGCTCCGTAGAGGCCGGCGTCGGCATCATCGTGCTGCTGTGGAACAACCACGGCTATGGCGAGATAAAGCGTTACATGCAGCGCCGCGACATCACCCCGCTGGGCGTCGACCTCCATACCCCCGATTTCCTCTCCATCGCCCGCGGCTTTGGCTGTCTGGCCGAGCGCGCCCGGAATCATGCGCAGCTTTACGAGCTGTTGCGCGGAGCGCCTGCGGATCGCCCGCTGTTGATCGAACTGATGGAGGCGCCGCCGTTTCACCCTGAATCGCACCCAAACGAGAATTACAACAAAGCCCATCAGAACTGACTGCCCGTAACCCTAATAACCCAGAAGATCGCGTACGGAGTCTACGACCATGTTCGACAAGCTCACCCCGCACTTCGGCCAGGACAGCCTGGCCGCCACCGACCGGACCCACCGCAGCCTTGGCCTGCGCGGCACCATCGCCCTCTGGCTCGGCGCCAATGTGGTGGTCACCACCATCCTCACCGGCATGCTGCTGGTGCCGGACTTGCCGTTCGGCCAGGCGATGCTGATCGTGCTGATCGGTTCGGCGATCGGCATCCTGCCATTGGTGCTGGTCGGCCTGATGGGCCAGCGCAGCGGGCTGACTACCATGGTGCTGGCTCGCGGCAGTTACGGCGTGCACGGCGCCAAGCTGCCCTCGCTGGTGAATCTGTTGAGCCTGCTGGCCTGGAGCTGGATTCAGGCGCTGCTTGCCGGGATGAGCCTGAACTACGCCGTCGAGGCGCTCACCGGCTACAGCAATCTGGCCTTGTTCACCATCCTCTGCGAGGGACTGGTGGTGGTCATCGCCTTGCGCGGGCACCTGGGCATCGAGCGGGTCGAACGCTGGGCGGCGCTGGGCATGCTGCTGCTCGCCGCCGCGGTGATTTACGCGATGGGCCGCCACTTCGAGTTCAGCCAGCTATTCACCATGCCGGCCGAGCCGCGCAACGAGGTCACCGCCGGGATCGCCTTCGATATCGTCATTGCCACCGCGTTTTCCTGGATTCCGCTGGCCGCCGACTACAACCGTAATTGCCGCACGCAGAAGGTGGCCGCCGTCGGCACCTGGGTCGGCTATGTCGCCGCCACCCTGCTGGCGATGGGTATGGGCGCTGCGGTGTCCGGTTTCTCGGTGCTGGCTGGTATGGAGCAGACCTATGATCCGGCGGTGCTGCTGGCCGGATTCGGCTTCGGCTTGCCGGCGGCCATCGTGGTGTTCCTCTCGGTGATGACGACCAATGTTATGTGCGTTTACAGCGCTTCGCTGTCGTATTTGAATATCAGCCCGCGCACGCCGTTCTGGAAACCGGCCCTGGCGATCGGCATCCTTTCCATCCTCGGCTCGCAGATTCCCGGCATCCTCGACAATTTCCAGAATTTCCTGCTGATCATCGGGAGCGTGTTCATCCCAGCCTTCGCGGTGCTGATCGCCGACTACTTCGTCATCCACCGTGGCGACTACGCTGAACAGGACCTGCTGAGCGAGCAGGGTGGGCGCTATCGCTACATGGCAGGCATCAACCCGGCCGCATTTGCCGCCTATGGGCTGGGTGCGGTGCTGGCCTACTACTGGGGGTGGGTCTCGCCGTTGTCCTTTGGCGCCTCGCTGCCGGTGTTCGTGCTCACCGCGGGGTTCTATGTGGTGCTGCGCAAATGGCTGCTGGTGCCGCGTGCGCAGGTCGCCTGAGCCGTAGGAGAGCCGGATGAAGATCATCAGCCGCAACCAGTGGTTCGAGGTGCAACGTCTGAGCGACGGGGTCAGCCTGATCCATGAACCCTGGATTCGCCCCTTCTACCGCTGCAACCTCTGGCACGTGCAGGGTCGCGATCGGGACCTGCTGCTCGATAGCGGCTCAGGACTGGTCAGTCTGCGCGAGCAGCTGCCGTGGCTGACGGAAAAGCCCTTGCTGGCGGTGGCCAGCCACACCCATTTCGATCACGTCGCCGGCCATCATGAATTCCCCGAGCGGCTGGTGCATCCTGCCGAAGCGGCCATTCTCGCCGCGCCGGACGGCCTGAATACCTTGGCCGAGGCGTTCGTTGGCGATGAGATGTTCGAGGCGCACCCGGACTGCCCGCTGTGCTACGCCGAGTACCGGGTCAAGGCGGCGCCCGCTACTCGTCTGATCGAAGAAGGCGACGTTCTCGATCTTGGCGACCGGGTGTTGCAGGTTCTGCACACGCCCGGTCATTCACCGGGTGGCATCAGTCTTTGGGAGGCACGTACGCAGACGCTGTTTTCCGGCGACATCCTTTATGACGGTCCGCTGATCGAAGACGCCTATCACTCGAATCTCGATGACTACGCACGCAGCCTGGCGCGCCTGCGCGAATTGCCGGTGCGCGGCGTGCACGGTGGCCATTTCGGGAGTTTTTCCGGGGAGCGCATGCGGCAGCTGATCGATGACTGGTTCGTCGCTCATCCGCAGCTGCGTTAGCGCGAGGCCCCGCACCCGGCAGGCGGGGGCAGGGTGGCGGTCAGACGGTATGCAGATACCAGTTGTATTCCAGGTCGGAAATGGAGTGCTCGAATTCCTCCAGTTCGCTTTCCTTGCAGGCCACGAAGATGTCGGTGTATTGCGGGCTGATGTAGCGGGCCATGATTTCGCTGTCGTCTAGCTCGCGCAAGGCATCGCGCAGGTTGGTCGGCAGGCTCGGGTCGACCTGCTCGTAAGAGTTGCCCTCAATCGGCTCGTCCGGCGCGATCTTGTTGGTCAGGCCGTGATGGATGCCGGCGAGAACACTGGCCAGTAGCAAATAGGGGTTGGCGTCGGCGCCCGCTACGCGGTGCTCGATGCGCACGGCGTCCGGGCTGTCGGTCGGCACCCGCAGCGCGACGGTGCGGTTGTCCAGCCCCCAGCAGGGCGCGTTGGGCACGTAGAACTGCGCGCCGAAGCGCCGGTAGGAGTTGACGTTGGGGCAGAGGAAGGCCATCGAGGCCGCCATGGTCTGCTGGATGCCGCCGATGGCGTGACGCAGTGTCTCGCTTTCCAGCGGATTATCGGTGGCGAAAATGTTGTTGCCATTCTTGTCGAGCAGCGAGATGTGTACGTGCAGCCCGTTACCGGCCTGGCCCGGGTAGGGCTTGGCCATGAAGGTGGTGTCCATCTCGTGGTCGTAGGCGATGTTCTTGATCAGCCGTTTGAGCAGTACCGCATAGTCGCAGGCCTTGATCGGGTCGGCGACGTGATGGAGGTTGACCTCGAACTGCGCCGGGGCGCTTTCCTTGACGATGGCATCGGCGGGAATGCCCTGTTCCTTGGCGCCCTCGAGGACGTCCTGCAGACAGTCGACATATTCGTCGAGGTCATCGATCAGATAGACCTGGGTGGAATGCGGGCGCTTGCCGGAGATCGGCGAGCGCGGCGGTTGCGGGCGACCGTTCACGTTCTCCTGGTCGATCAGGTAAAACTCCAGCTCGAAGGCTGCACAGATGGTCAGACCGAGCTCGTCGAACTTGCTCACCACCTGGCGGAGCACCTCGCGCGGATCGGCGAAGAATGGCGAGCCGTCACGCTCGTGCATGGTCATCAGCAGCTGCGCGGTGGGGCGCTTTTGCCAGGGTTCGTTGCTGAGGGTGTTGGGAATGGGAAAGCAGGTTCGGTCCGAATCACCGATGTCCATTCCCAGACCGGTACTTTCCACAGTGATGCCGTTGATATCAAGGGCGAACAGCGAGGCGGGGAGGTTGATGCCCTTTTCATACACCCTGTGCAGGCTGGCGCGTTCGATGCGCTTGCCTCGCACGACACCGTTCATGTCTGCGATCAGCAGGTCGACGTACTGGACCTCCGGGTGTTCCTTGAGAAATGCGTTCGCTTCGTTGAGCTGAACGGCACGCGGCGGCGGAAGCATGATGAAGCACCTTAATTGTTAAAAATTTCAATCATCAAACAGGTTGTCTTGGAGTCAATCGAAAAGCCTTGTCGCTGTCAATAGCGCCACGAAATGCCCCATCAAGGCCCGCGTGGGGCGTTTTTGGGGCGATTGCGGAATATGTCGCCCTGCGCTGATGGCGCTTTCCGAAGCGGGAATGCTCGGCTATTGTCTATAAAAATGAACAAGACTACTCTCCGACGAGCCCTATCCGGAAAGACGAGTATCCCATGCCTCGCGTGCCATTGATCGGCGTTTCGGCCTGTACCAGGCAGATCGGCCACCACAACTTCCACATTGCCGGTGACAAGTACTTGCGAGCGGCGGCCGTAGCTGGCATACCGCTGGTCATCCCTGCGCTCGGCGACCTGATCGACCCTGCTGCACTACTGGATAGCGTAGACGGCCTGCTCTTTACCGGCTCGCCGTCCAACGTGGAGCCTCATCATTACGGCGGCCCGGCCAGCGCCGAAGGCACGCCCCATGACCCGTCTCGCGATCGACTGACGCTACCGCTGATTCGTGCGGCGGTGGAGGTGGGCGTCCCGGTGTTCGG
>DPSI01000481.1 GCA_003527165.1 Pseudomonas sp. | reverse complement strand
ATCGTGCTGGCGACCAACGTGGCGGAAACCTCGCTGACGGTGCCTGGCATCCGTTACGTGATCGACTCCGGCACCGCACGCATCAGCCGCTACAGCTACCGTGCCAAGGTCCAGCGGCTGCCGATTGAGGCCGTGTCCCAGGCCAGCGCGAACCAGCGCAAGGGCCGTTGCGGCCGGGTCGAACCGGGCATTTGCATTCGTCTTTACAGCGAGGAAGATTTCCTCTCTCGGCCGGAATTCACCGATCCTGAAATCCTGCGCACCAACCTCGCCGCGGTGATCCTGCAGATGCTGCACCTGCGTCTCGGCCAGATCGCGGACTTCCCCTTCATCGAGCCGCCGGATGGCAAGGCCATCAGCGATGGCTTCAACCTGTTGCAGGAACTCTCGGCGGTCAACCGGGAAAATCAGCTGACCCCGCTCGGTCGGCAATTGGCGCGCCTGCCCATCGACCCGCGACTCGGCCGCATGCTGCTCGAAGCGGCGCAGCTGTGCAGCATGGCCGAGGTGCTGATCGTCGCCAGTGCGCTGTCGGTACAGGACGTGCGCGAGCGCCCGGCGGACCGCCAACAGCAGGCCGACCAGGCCCACGCACAGTGGAAGGACCCGGATTCGGACTTCGCCGCGCTGATCAACCTCTGGCGTGGCTTCGAGGAACAGCGTCAGGCGCTGGGCTCCAATGCACTGAGAACCTGGTGCCGGAAAAACTTCCTCAACTATCTGCGCCTTCGCGAATGGAGGGACGCCCATCGCCAGCTGACGCTGATCGTGCGTGAACTTAAGCTAGGCGCCGAACGAAAGCCCGCCGTCGATGCCCGTAGGAGCGAGGGGGGTGCTCCAGCCCTTGCTCGCGGAAAAGATTCAGCCGGAAAGCCTCGCGAGCAAGCTCGTTCCTACGAAGAGCCTGCTCCCGCGAATGCCGCCCCGGCGCTTACAACCGACAAGAAGGTCAACGTCAAACTCGCCCAGCAAGCCGAAGCCAGCGAGGCCGCGCAGCGCGCCAAGAGCTATGCGGCGGTGCACAAGGCGATTCTCTCCGGGTTGCTCAGCCAGGTTGGGCAGAAGACCGAGGAGGGCGATTTTCTCGGCGCACGTCAGCGGCGTTTCTGGGTCCATCCGTCGAGTGTCATCGGCCGCAAGAAGCCCAACTGGATCATGGCCGCCGAACTGGTCGAGACCACCAAGCTGTTCGCGCGCATGGTGGCCAGGATCGACCCGGACTGGATTGAGCCGCTGGCCAAACACCTGATCAAGACCAATCATTTCGAACCGCACTGGGAGAAGAAGCGCGGCCAAGTGGTGGCCTTCGAGCAGGTCACGCTGTACGGCATGATCGTCGTTGCCCGCCGTCCGGTGCATTTCGGCCCCATCGACCCTCCGGCGGCGCGTGAGTTGTTCATTCGCGAGGGGCTGGTGCGCGGCGAGATGCACAGCCGCGCCAAGGCTCTGACCGCCAACCGCGAGCTGCTGGAGCTGTTCGACGAGCTGGAAGCCAAGGCCCGTCGGCGCGACATCATCGCCGACGAGGACACGCTGTTTGCCTATTACGACGCCCGCGTGCCGCAGGATATCTATCAGACGGCCAGCTTCGAGAGTTGGTACAAGCGCGAGAGCGCGAAGAATCCGCAGTTGCTGGTCATGCGCGACGAGGATGTGCTGGCCCGCGACGCCAGCGAAATCACCGCGGCCCAGTACCCCGACCATCTGCGCATCGGTGAGCTGCAACTGCCGTTGGAATACCACTTCGAACCCAACCATCCACGTGACGGCGTGACCTTGCGCGTGCCTGCGCCCCTGTTGCCGCAGCTGCGTGGCGAACGGCTCGACTGGCTGGTGCCGGGGCTGATCGAGGCCAAGGCGGTGGCGCTGGTGCGCAACCTGCCCAAGGCGGTCCGCAAGAACTTCGTGCCGGTGCCGGACTTCGTCAAGGCAGCGCTATCGAAGATCACCTTTGGCGAGGGCGCACTGCCCGAGGCGCTTGGTCGTGAACTGCTGCGCATGACTGGCGCGCGCGTCCCGGACGAGGCCTGGGTGGAAGCGGCAATGGGCTTGGAAAACCACCTGAAGATGAATATCGAGGTGGTCGACGCCCGCGGCAAGTTCCTCGGCGAAGGGCGTGACCTGGCCGAGCTCACCGCCCGCTTCAGCGAAGCCAGCCAGGCGGCGCTGGCGCCCCCGCAGCAGAAAGCCGAACAGAAACCGGTCGAGGCCAAGGGCTTCGCCCAGGTGGCCGAAAAGGCCCAGGCGAAGATGGCCGGGCTGTCGATGACGGTCTATCCCGCGCTGGTGGAGGAGGGCGGGGTGGTCAAGGAGGGTCGTTTCCCGACCCAGGCCGAAGCCGACTACCAGCACCGCCGTGCCCTGCAGCGCCTGCTGTTGCAGCAATTGGCGGAGCCGGCGAAATACCTGCGCAACAAGCTGCCGGGCCTCACCGAGCTGGCTTTGCTGTATCGCGACATGGGCAAGATCGACGCGTTGGTCGAAGACATCCTGCTGGCCAGCCTGGACAGCTGCATCCTCGACGGCGAAGCCCAGCTGCCGCGCGACGGCGCCGCCCTGGCTTCGCTGGCCGAGCGCAAACGCGGCGACTGGGCCGCCCACGCCGAGCGGCTGGCCCGCCTGACACAGGACATCCTCAAGCACTGGCATGGCCTGCAGAAACGCTTCAAAGGCAAGATCGACCTGGCCCAGGCGGTGGCGCTGAACGACATCAAGGCGCAGCTGGCGAATCTGATCTACCCGGGCTTCGTCCGCGAAACGCCGGCCGACTGGCTGAAGGAATTCCCGCGCTACCTGAAAGCCGTGGAGCAGCGCTTCGAAAAGATCGGCGCCCAGCTGCAGCGTGATCGTGTCTGGTCCGGTGAGCTGGCCGGGTACTGGGAGCAGTACCAGGCGCGGCTGAAGAAGCATCAGCAGGAAGGCAAACGTGACCCCGAACTGACGTTGTACCGCTGGATGCTGGAGGAATACCGCGTATCGCTCTGGGCCCAGCAGCTGGGGACAAAGATGGCGGTGTCGGACAAGCGGCTGAACAAGCAGTGGAGTCAGGTGGAAGCCTGAGCGGCAGTCGGGATCAAGGGCCGAACAACTTCGGCCCGACAAATTGGCAGTCCGCCATATAGGGCGTCCCGCAGGCTAGGCGCCGTCTTGTAGGGCCGAACTTGTTCGGCCGGTACCAGCGACGTTACTGGTCGTGGTGCCGTGTACAGCCGGTCTAGCTGCTCGCCCCGCCACGGCTTGGCCGCGCGGCGTTTGGTGGATGGAACACCCGACGAACGCCGGCGGAACATCGGCGGCCGCTGATGGAGTCAGCTCAGCGCTACGCCAGATGGCGTCTGAACCATTCGATCGTGCGATCCCAAGCCAGCTTGGCGGCGTCCTCGTCGTAGCGAGGCGTCGAATCGTTGTGAAAGCCGTGGTTAGCGCCGGGATAGATATAGGCCTCGTAGGTTTTGTCGGCGGCTTTGAGCGCTTGCTCGTAGGCCGGCCAGCCTTCATTGATCCGCGTGTCGAGTTCGCCGTAGTGCAGAAGGAGCGGCGCCTGGATCTTCGGCACGTCCTCGGCGTCCGCCTGACGGCCGTAGAACGGCACCGCAGCGCCAAGCTCCGGATATGCCACTGCCGCGGCATTGGCGACGCCGCCTCCGTAGCAGAACCCGGTAATGCCGACCTTTTCCGTCGTCTCCTCGTGCGCCGTCAGCCATTCGATGGCAGCGAAGAAGTCGTTCATCAGCTTTTCGGGATCGACCGTCTGCTGCAGCTCGCGGCCCTTGTCGTCATTGCCCGGGTATCCACCGACCGAGGTCAGCCCATCCGGAGCCAGCGCGATGAACCCGGCTTTCGCCACGCGCCGCGCCACGTCCTCGATGTAGGGGTTCAACCCACGGTTTTCGTGGACCACTACGACCCCTGGTACTTTGCCAGAAACGTTTGCCGGACGTACCAGGTATGCTCGGACCTCGCCATGGCCGTTGGGCGATGGGTAGGTGACATATTCCGGCTGGATATCCGGGTCGGTGAACTCGACCTGCTGGGCCAGCGCGTAGTTGGGCATGAGGGCATCGAGCACGGCGACAGCTGTCAGACCGCAGAAGGTGACGGCCGTGGCGCGGTCGAGAAACTCCCGTCGGCTGAGCTTGCCGTGAGCATAAAAATCGTACAGCTCGAGCAGTTCGGGCGAAAAATCTTTGGCTGTCAGGCGTTGCATCGGACCTTCCTCCTGAAACGGGGCGGCAAGCTCAAGCAGACGTCGGCGTCCTGCCTGGATGGCGGAGCCATCTGCCTCGTTTCGCAAGTCTAGACAGTCCAGCGATTCTGCGCGCCGACAGCGATAGGATTGCGTCCGGTACCTACGCCGGCTGCCATTCGCCACAGCAGGAAACCCGCCAGCGTCTGGTCGAAAGCAGCGGCGCCATCACCAAGCGAGGCGGCTTCGCCACCACCGGGGTTGATAGCCTGATGAAAGCCATCGGCCTGACCGGGGGGCTTTCTACAGCCTGCGAAGACGCTTTGAGCGGAAAAGCCCGAGCGCTGCCTGGACAGCTACCTGAGCCTGGCCCACCTGCAAACCCTGGAGACCGGCTGCGCGATCCGGCACTCGGCGCGGAAGTCGCCCGTGCCGACATCCAGGTGCGCGAAGAGGCCAAGCATTGGTTGCGTCTCCTGCAGCAGGCGTGGGCGAGCGCTCTGGGGGATGGCCAATTGGCCTGGGCGCTGATTGCTCAATGCGTCGGCGCCCTGGCCGTGGCGCGCATGCTCGCCAGCGAAGATATCTAGCGCGAGGTACTCGATGCGAGTCGTAGCGTCCTGCGTACCACCCTGGCAGCGGAACAGGACAGTAAGCAGACCAGCTAGGGCGGCGCCGGATTCATCCATTCCGATCCGGAAACCCCAGCGCTGGCGGAAGAACGTGACCTCGCGATGTCGTTCCAGATCCGAAGCCCGTCCATCCATGCACGGGACCTTCGCCTCGCCTTTGCGGGATCAGCTGAAGCGGTTCACTTCCTGGTTCAGCTCTTCGGCCAGGCGCTTGAGCTCGTGCGCCGTGCTGGCTAGCTCCTCGGCGCCTTCGCGCTGGGAAACGTTGTCCATGGCGATTGCCTGAATGTCGCGACTCAGCGCGGTCGCGGTGCGGCTTTGCTCCTGCGTCGCCTGGGCGATGCTGGCGAATTGCTCCACCGATTGCCCAATCTGGCTTTCGATACGCTGCAATGCCTGATCGACTTCGCTGTTGAGCGAAAGTCCTTGTTGCATCAGGCGGTTGCCTTCGTCGATCGAGGTCATGGCGCGGGTGGTTTCGTCCTGCACAGAGCCGATCATCGTGGAAATTTCGCGCGTTGCCTGGCTGGTTCGGCTAGCCAGATTCCTCACCTCATCGGCCACCACGGCGAAGCCACGGCCTTGCTCACCGGCGCGCGCGGCTTCGATGGCTGCGTTCAGGGCCAGGAGGTTGGTCTGTTCGGCGATGCCGCTGATCACACCGATGATTCCGCCGATCTGCTGCGAGCGTTCGCCTAGCGAATTGACCACGGAGGCGGTGGTGCCAAGCGATTCAGCGATCTTCTCCAATGCGTTGGAGGCTGCTCGCATGGACGCCGTACCGCTGCGAGTCTCAGCGGCATTGTCATGGGTCAGTTGCTCGGTCTTGCGCATGCTGTCAGCAATATTTTCCGCGGTGGCGCTGAATTCTTCGACAGCGCTGGCCATGCTGTCGATCTGTGCGGACTGCTCCGCCGAGCGGTGCTGAGTGGCGCCAGACAAGGTGCTCAGCTGGCTGGAGCGGGATGTCACGTCCTGTGACGAATGACGAACGCGCTCGACGGTGCTCGACAGCGCTTCCGCCATTTGGTTGAAGCTAAAGGACAGCTTGCCTATTTCATCCTGACTCGTGACCGGGAGGCGAAGGCTCAGTTGGCCTTCACCCAGGGCTTGAGCCTGCGCGACCAGACGATCGAGCGGCTTGAGCTTGTGGCGGAGCATCATGACAGAGGCGCCGATCGCGAGGATTAGGGCGAGCAGGCTGCCGAGCGCCAGTTGCGTACCGACCTTCCAGATCAGCTCCTCGATTTCCGCCTCGGGTAAGCTGGCGACAGCTCTCCATGCCTCGCCTGGCACTTGCGCGGTAACACTTTGGAAGTGCTGATCGCCATCGCTCCAGGTGACGACGTCCGATGTCGCATTCTGTGTAATGGCAGCCACCGCGGCTTCAGGTTTCGAGGTGCCTGCCGGCGGAACCAGCCAGTTGTTCTGCTCGTCCAGAAGGGCCAGCGAGCCCGTTTTGCCGATCCGGAAAGCGGCCAGGCTGTCGAACTGTTGCTTTTGAGTGTCGGTGTAGTCGAACCCCACGAACAGTACGGCCATGACTTGACCGGACGCATCGCGTACCGGGGTGTATTGGGTCATGTAATGACGACCGAACAGCACTGCACGGCCTACATAGGATTGACCATTGAGCAGGCTCGCATACGCCGGGTGCTTTCGGTCGAGCTGGGTACCTATGGCGCGGGAACCGTCTTCCTTCTTGACGGATGTGGTGATGCGCGTGAAGTCGTCGCCATCGCGGACGAACAGTGTGGCCACGCCAGCGGTCAGCGACGTGAACTCGTCGACTAGCTCGAAACTGTTGTTCAAGCGGGTGCCCTGCAGATACAGCGCAGGGGTCGAGACGCTGCCGACCTGCGCGCGCTCGTTGCTGTCACGTACGAGTCCAGCCGCAAAGCGACGCTCGAACAAGCCAGCCAGACGCTGGGTATTGGTCGTCAATGAGCTGTGGAAGGTCCTGAGCTGATCGGCGAGCAGGCGAGCCTCGCTGCCCATGTGCGTTCGATGGGACTCCTCGGTCGAGCTGGCAAGGGAGCGCAAGGCAAACAATCCGCTACCTGTGATAACCACGACCAGGATAACCGTAAGGGCAAGCGCGAGCTGCCCGGCGATACCAAAACGACGTCCCGGCATGGGGATATTCCTCAAAAACGCCAGCTTACCGAGCTGGATTTTACGATTAGGTTGGCTTGACGACTCGAGCTGGTTTTTTACGAACGCCTTCTACGAGGGCAAACCTTGTAAGTCGATGGCCAATTGTCGGCGTGATGTCCGACAACTTTACTCGGCAATAATGAAGATATTCAGGCCAGGTGCCGGTGCGTTGCTCGGAAGCCCCTTGGGACGCCGGTTGCAGCGGATTCGCCTGTCATGGGGCACCGGAGGCGATCCGACGATCGGTATCCAGTAGCCATGATCTCAGCGCAGTCCCAGCTGCCAAGCCAGGGGTAACGGATTGGCGGGATCGAAACCCAATCGCGAGGACGGTCATGGCGTGCGCAGCGTGCTGAATGCTTACGCCCGTTCCACGGTACCGTCCTTGCCGAGCCTCAGCTTCAGGAAGTCCTCCGCCAGAAACAGCCGGCCCTGATAGAGCGCCGTGGCCTCGGCCCGGATATCTTCCATCGATAGCCCCCGCCGCGGATCGTTCTGATAACGCGCGCTGAAGTGCGTCAGTACCAGGTTCGGCACGCCGATGGCCTGGGCGAAGGTAGCGACCTGGGCGGCCGTGCTGTGACCGAAATCGGCTTTGCCGGCTTCGGCGATGGCCTGGGTGTAGGTCGCCTCGTGGACCAGTAACTGCGCGTCCTGGCAGGCGTCGCGGAGCAGTTCGGGGCGGTCGTTGTCGCCGCCGATGACGATGCGCCGTGGGGGGCGGGCGAATAGTAGGAAATCCTCGCTGCGCAGGGTGCGGCCTTCATACTCGACGGCGTGGCCTCGGATCAGCGCGCCCCAGAGCGGACCGCGGGGAATACCCTCGCGGTCGAGTTTGTCGATGTTCAACCGTGGATCGGGACGGGTCTCGGTGAAGGTATAACCCCAGCTCGGCACCCGATGGGAGAGGGCGGTGGCGTCGACGCGCATCTGAAGGTTGCGCCATTCGTCGAGCGACTCGGTAGCGTGAAAGTTCAGCTCGTAGGGTAGCCAGCTTTGGCTCATTTCGAGCGTCGCGCGTACCCAGCCCTCAATCGCCGCCGGGGCGATGATGTCCAGCGGCTCCTGACGGCGCGCCATGCCGGCACTGGCGAGCAGACCAGGCAGCCCGTAACAGTGATCGCCATGGACGTGGGTAATGAAGATCGCACGCAGGCCGTGCAGGGTTAGCGGCGTACGCAGCAGCTGATGTTGTGTGGCTTCGCCGCAGTCGATCAGGTACCAGCCCTTGCCGCTGTCTTCGAGCAAGGCCAGGCCACTGACGTTGCGGGCCCTGGTAGGCGTGCCGGATGAGGTGCCGAGAAATTGCAATTCCACGCGCGGGCTCCATTTTTTTTGTGACGTCAGTATGGCGAGTCAGATCGTCGCGGATAGGTTCGCGTTCGCTTGGAGCCGCACGGTCTGTCTGCTTATTCCTTTTAGATACTAAGAAAGCACAAACATATATTAAGAGCAGCTAGTCTATGCCGTTATGCTGCCTCCAATCGGCACGGCCTGTGGCCCCACTTTGGGATTGAACGATGGAGTTTGGTGTTCTTGGCTTTGTAATAGCCGGCCTGTTGGTCGGGTTCATTGTCGGCATGACGGGGGTTGGCGGTGGTTCGTTGATGACGCCCATCCTGTTGTGGTTCGGCGTCAACCCGGCGGCGGCCGTCGGCACCGATCTGCTCTATGCGGCGATCACCAAAGCGGGCGGCGTCTGGGTCCATCAGAAGAATCGCAACATCGACTGGGGCATTACCGGTTGGCTGGCGTTGGGCAGCTTGCCGGCAGCGGCACTGATGCTCTGGGTGCTGAAGGGATTGCATGCCGATCAAGACGCGCTCAACGCGGTCATCAAGCAATCGCTGGGCATCGTTCTGGTACTCACCGCTCTGGCGGTGCTGTTCAAGAAGCGCCTGTTGGCATTCGCGTCCCGCCTGTCCGGGCCGACGCCGCGCTTGTCACCTCACGGCCTGAATGTGCTGACCGTTGTGGTCGGTATGGTGCTTGGCGCGATGGTGACGCTGACTTCCATCGGTGCCGGTGCGTTGGGCACCGTGGCGTTGTTCTTTCTCTACCCCTTGCTGACCACGCGCCGCCTGGTGGGGACGGAAATCGCCCACGCCGTGCCGCTGACGCTGGTTGCAGGCCTCGGCCATGCGGGCATGGGCAACATGGACTGGACTATCCTGGCCTATCTGCTGATGGGCTCGTTGCCTGGGATCTACCTGGGCAGCAACCTGTCCGGCCGCGTGCCGGAAGCCGTTCTGCGGCCGTGCATGGCGGTAATGTTGGCGACCATCGGCTATAAGTTGATCTGACCGCATCCTTTCTCGGAGGCGAGATCGGAAGAGCGTTCCGTTGTGGGAATAGTCGCGGCTGACGTTGCCGAACATGCATGACGACAGCGACATTCCGTTTCTATGCCAGGCTCAACGCGTTCCTTCCGAAGGCGCGACGGGGGCAGGCCTTCAGTTGTGCCTGCGCGCAGGCCGCGACCACCAAGCACATGATCGAGGCGCTCGGCGTGCCGCATACCGAGGTGGCGCTGGTGTTGGCCAATGGAAACCCGGTCGGGCTCGACTGGCCGCTCGAGGATGGCGATCGGATCGCCGTGTACCCGAAGTTCGAACGCCTGGATATCACCGGCCCGATGTCGGTGCAGCCAGCGCTGCCGAGCGGCCCGCCGCGCTTCGTTGCCGACGCTCACCTGGGTGGGCTCGCGCGGCTGCTGCGCATGGCCGGCTTCGATACGCTGTTCGACAACCGTTACGAAGACGCCGCGATGTCCGAACTGGCCAACCGAGAAGGCCGGGTGTTGCTTACCCGCGACCGCGCTTTGCTCATGCACCGGCTGGTGACGCATGGATGCTATGTGCATACGCTCAAGTCGGCGGACCAGTTGCGTGAGCTCTATGAGCGCCTGGAATTGGCTACCCATGCTCGACCTTTCAGCTTATGCATGAACTGCAACGCGCCACTGCGCGAGTTGGACAGGCAGGCCGTGTGCGACCGCGTACCGCCGCGGGTGCTGGAACGCCATGAACGGTTCATGGGCTGCGATTGCTGCGGCAGGATTTTCTGGGAAGGCTCGCATTGGCAGGACATGCGTGCCTTGCTCGATTCGCTGGCCATCGCTGAATGACTGGCCGAGAGTTCGCCATCGACCTTCCACGGCAACGGCCATTTCCCAGCTATGGGCGTCAGGCCCGCTGATCGGGCCCGACCGGCACTGTGGCGTTAGGTTCTCAGCTGGCTTGAACGGCTCGCTGGTTGGACTGGTAGATGTTGTCCGGTGCCAACGCCTGCCCTCCCTGTACCGCTTCCAGCCATTGATCGGTGCTCACTACCGCGGCAAAGCCGGTAGTCATCACCACGGTAAAGATCCGGTGGATTTCCTCGGCGCTGGCCGCGCCCGCGGCGTTCCGGTAAGGCAGCGAACCGCTGGCATCGTGCAATAACTCCACCTTCCAGCCCTCGTGGTGCGCCTGGACCACCGTTGAGTTGTCGCAGTTGTGGGTCATGTAGCCGACCACGGTCAGGGTGTCGATCTGCCGGTCCCGTAACCAGGCGCTCAGTTCCGTCCCGGTCAAGGCGCTGGCCAACGATTTCTCCACATGCAGATCATGCGGACGATCGGCGACCGTAGCGTGTAGCTCCGCCTGTTGACTGCCGCGGGCGAACAGCGGTGAGGTCGCTGGCGCCAAGTGCTGCACGACCACCACGGGTATTGCCGCCGCCTGAGCGGCGTCCATCGCACGGGCGATGTTGCCGAGCGACAGTTGCACATCGGGATATTCGATACGCAGGTTGCCGGTGACGTATTCGTTTTGCACGTCGATGACGATCAATGCACGCTTGGGCTGGTTCATGGAGCTTCCTCAGGTTGAAGGGGGAGGGGCTCATTGTTTCGCCGCTCGGCTCGCATCTGTGAGTGGCCCGTAAGACAGCATGCGATAAGATCGGGCCAATCCATTCCCTGTTTCTCATACTGTCGAGGCCTCGCCAATGCAGCCGCACCGAATCGCCGTCGTCGCCTTCGATCAGATCAGCCCGTTTCATCTGTCCGTGCCATGCGTGGTCTTCGGCGATGCGGCGCCGCGCGCGCAGGGCTTTATCGTCGATGTTTGCGCCGCCGAAGCGGGGCCACTGCACACCACGGCGGGCTTCGATCTGCAAATCGCGCACGGGCTGGAAGCATTGCAGCAGGCGCAGACGGTGATCGTGCCGAGTTGGCGTAACGGCGACGAAGCGCCGCCCGCAGCATTGCTCGACGCGCTGGTCACGGCATACGAGCGCGGCGCCAGGCTGGTCGGGCTTTGTCTTGGGGCTTATGTGCTGGCCGCGACCGGTTTGCTCGATGGGCGGAGTGCGACCACCCACTGGGCCTGGGTGGAGCATTTCAGCAAGCGGTTTCCCGCCGTGAAGGTGAACGCGGATGTGCTCTATCTCGATGATGACAATCTGCTGACCTCGGCGGGAACCGCCGCGGCGCTCGATTGTTGCCTGTACCTGTTACGTGCACAGCGGGGCGCAGAGGCGGCGAACAAGGTGGCGCGACATCTGGTGATGTCGCCGCATCGCCAAGGTGGACAGGCGCAGTTCATCGAACAACCGATACCCATGAGTCGGCGTGATAGCCGCCTGGGTGAGCTGCTCGATTGGACGCGGGCGAGCCTGCATCTGCCGCATACGCTCGACAGTCTGGCCGAAAAGGCGCTGATGGGCCGACGCACCTTCAGTCGACACTTCCGCCAGCACACCGGCAGCACCCTTGGCAGCTGGTTGCTGGCAGAGCGGCTCGCCTTGAGTCAGCGCTTGCTGGAGAGTACCGATCAATCCATCGAAGCCATTGCCTCGCTTGCCGGGTTCGGCTCGCCCGTCTCGTTGCGACAGCATTTCGGTAAGACCCTTGGCGTCTCGCCGAGTCAATATCGGCAATCCTTCCGCGGCTATGCCTTAGCCAGGAAAGCCCCTTCGGCCGCTGCGCCTGATACCGATCATCAAGCGCTCACAGGTTGAACCATTCGATGCCTGCCGCCGCGCGTTCAGCTCGGTAGGCCAGCGCACCGGCCCGAAGGCTAGGCTTGCTCGCAATTAACCATCCAGGAGACGCCGAAGCGGTCCACGAGCATGCCGAAACGCTCGGCCCAGAAGGTCTTCTCCAGCGGCATCACGACCTGCCCGCCTTCGGCGAGCCCTTCGAACAAGCGTTCACTCTCGGCGACGCTTTTCGGATGCAGCGAGATGGAGCAACCCTTGATGCCTTCGTATGGGCCACCGCCACAGGCTGCGTCGCCGGGCATGGTGTCAGACGCCATCAGCCGATAATCGCCCAGATTCAGGCATACGTGCATGATTCGCTCTCGGTGCTCAGCGGGGAAATGTTCGGCGTCGGGTGCTTGAGTGAAACTCATCATTTCCAGCGTGCCGCCCAGTACCTGCTGGTAAAGCGTGAAGGCGGGGCGCGCTTGGCCGTCGAAGGTGAGGTATGGGGTGATTTTCAATGCCTTGTCTCCCGTCTGGTTACTGGGTGAGCTGCGCGCGCAAACGTTCTTCCTGCTCACGCAATTCGGGGGTGAATTCGGCGCCGAAGTCTTCGGCTTCAAAGATCTGACGGATCTCTATTTCCGAATCGCCTATGGCCGATGATGGGCAACGTTTCACCCAGTCGATGGCGTCCTGCAGGGAGGCGGTCTGGAATATCCAATAGCCGGCGATCAGCTCGTGGGGTTCGGCGAAGGGACCAACCACCACTGAACATTGCCCCTCATTGAAGTGCACCCGCGCGCCCCGGCTGCTGGGATGCAAACCTTCGCCGCCCAGCAGTACGCCGGCGTTGACCAGTTCTGCGTTGTATTGGCCCATGGCCGCGAGAATCTCCTCACTGGGCATTACGCCTGCTTCGGTATCGCGGTTGGCCTTGATCATCACCATGAATCGCATCGTCTGACCCCTTCATCGAATGGAGGAACAGCCTAGTCGGACCTGCATGAATCCGCTGGCTCTGGTCATTGATCGATTCGGGCAGGGCTGAATCGACACGGGACGCGTTTTTTTTTGTCCACGAATCTTGACGGGCGGTTTGGCGATCGCCCGCAGGATGGGGCGGAAGCTGTTTATTAGCGTCTGGGCGGCTTCGCCCGGCTCGTTACGGCCGGCAGGCGGTAGAGTGAATGAGCGTGCTCTGCTATGGCGCCCTCTCACTTCGAGAGGGCGGGGCTGAAGGCGCTGTCATCACCGATACCGCCACAAGCAGCTCACGCTCCGCTTATCCCCGCGGCGGAATATTCAGGCCCTTGGCCACGGCCGGTCGCGCGACGAAAGCGTCCAGCACCCGCTGCACATTGACGAAGCGCTCGAACTCCACCAGTTCGCGCGCTTCGTAAAAGCCGACCAGGTTGCGCACCCAGGGGAAGGTGGCGATATCCGCGATGCTGTAGCGCCCGCCCATGATCCACTCGCGGCCTTCCAGGCGCTTGTCCAGCACGCCCAGCAGCCGCTGGGTTTCAGCGACATAACGGTCGCGTGGACGCTTGTCCTCGTAGTCCTTGCCGGCGAATTTATGGAAGAAACCCAGCTGGCCGAACATCGGCCCGATGCCGCCCATCTGGAACATCAGCCACTGGATCGTCTCGTAGCGAGCCGCGGCATTCTCGGGCATGAGCTGACCGGTTTTGTCCGCCAGATACAGCAGAATCGCGCCGGACTCGAACAGTGCCAGCGGCTCACCGTCCGGCCCGTTGGGGTCGAGGATCGCCGGTATCTTGTTGTTCGGGTTCAGCGAGAGAAACTCTTCCGAGAGCTGATCGTTGCTTTCGAAACTGACCAGATGCGCCTCATAGGGCAGGCCGGTCTCTTCCAGCATGATCGACACCTTTACCCCGTTGGGCGTAGGCAGCGAATAAAGCTGCAGGCGATCCGGGTAGCTGGCGGGCCATTTCTGGGTGATGGTGAAGGTGGACAGATCGTGCATGGTGCTCTCTCCGCGGAATAGAAATCGGAAGGTGAGGATAGCGGGTGCCAGCTGACGTGGTCATTTCCCTGGCGAGGACGCCAATACGCCCCTCGCCGCGCCTCGGTTCAGGCGCCGCAAATTAGTTCGCAGAGCCGCTTTCGGAGTGCGTCTTGATCATCGCTACCGTCAGGTGAGATTGAGAACACTCGCTACGGTGCATCGTTCCGGTGCATATGATCTGAAGGCGTGTACCGGAAGTCTGCGCAGCTGCTGCAACGTGCGCCTGGCTCTGCACCGCCAGATGCCGCTATGGTCTGTCTTCACCCCGCTGCCATGGAGCGCTGCACGTGTCGCTGAATATTTCTTATGACCCGCAAAACATTTTCGCCCAGATCATTCGGGGCGATGCGCCTTGCTACAAGCTTTACGAGGACGACGACGTGCTCGCGTTCCTCGATCTGTTTCCGCAGTCCTACGGGCATGCCTTGGTGATTCCGAAGCGGTCCGCGGCGTGCAATATCCTCGATGTGGATACCGAGGCGTTGTGCAAGGTAATGGCGGTGGTGCAGAGACTCACCCGGGTAATCGTTGATGAGTTGCAGCCTGATGGCGTGCAGGTCGCGCAGTTCAATGGCGCGCCGGCGGGGCAGACGGTGTTTCATATCCATGTGCATATCGTCCCGCGCTACTCGGGCGAGGGGCTGGGCATCCACGCAGCGGGCAAAGCCGAGCCGGCGGAGCTGGAAAAGCTGCAGGCGCGGCTGGTGCAGCGGCTGGCGCAGCAAACCGTTTAGTAGCCCCCCTGGTTTGCGGTCTGCGCTGAGCCCGCAGCTGCAGGCATGCCGCCGCGACCATCGCAGCAACGAAGAGGCACCAAAGTACTATTCGTGGCGAGCTGGAGGCTTCGTACCCTGCGGGCATGATGTCTGCTTTGTGGTTCCTCACCCGGTTATTGGCCCGTGCCTTCGGTGCGGCTCGTCGTTGCGCGCTGGCGGTGCTGCTCGCCACTGTGCCGCTGTTCACACTGGCGCAAAGCGAGAGTCAAGCCCTGCCGGCGCTGACCCTCAGCGTGTTGCAGTTCGGCACGCCGCATTGGGAGCTCGACCATCTCAAACGTCAGAGGCTCGATCAGGCCAATGGTTTTGAGCTGAAGGTGCGGCTAGTGGCCGATCTGCCGGCGTCGCGGTTGGCGCTGAGCAGCGGAAGCGTCGATGGCGCGGTGAGCGATCTGCTCTGGGCGCAAGCGCGCTATGAGGCTGGTACCGCGTATCGCTACGTGCCGTTTTCCTCGCAGATCGGGGAAGTGCTGGTAAACGATGGCAGCGATATTCGAACCCTGGCCGACCTGCGCGGCAAGCGCATCGGCGTGGCGGGCGGGCCGGACGGGCTCGGCTGGTTGCTGTTGCAACGGGTGGCGGCCAGGCAGGGTATCGAACTGGCGCGTGAAGCGACGGTGCAGTATGCCGCGCCGCCGCTGCTCAGCCAGGCGCTGCGTCGCGGTCAGGTGGATGCGCTGCTCACCTTCTGGCATTTCTCAGCACGTCTGCGTGGCGAGGGCGGCGTGCGCACCGCGTTCGGTCTGGCCGATCTGCTCAGCACACTGGATCTGGATCCCGATCTTCCAGTGCTCGGCTACCTGTTTGCCGAAACCTGGGCCATCGAGCATGGCGACCTGTTGCAGCGCTTCACCAGCGCCTTGCGCCAGACCAAGGATCAGCTGGCGGCCGAACCGGATCACTGGCAGGCGATCCGCCCGTTGATGCGCGCCGGTGACGAGGCGGCGTTCGCCGCACTGCGTGACAGCTTCGTCGAAGGCATTCCGCAACCCCTGGACGAGACGCGCATCGCTGCCCTGCACCGGCTGCTGGTGCTGACCGGTGCCGAGCCGGCAGAGCTTATGCCCGCCACGCTGTTTCAGGGCGAGCCATGAACGTGTCCCGCTGGGCCTGCTGGATCGCACTGCCGCTGGTGGTCGCACTCTGGGCGGTTGTGGCGCTGACCGTTGACACGCCGCTATTGCCGTCCCCGGCGGACGTGCTGCAAACCTTCTGGCTGGCCGCGCAGAGCGGTGAACTGCCCCATCACCTGCTGGTTACCCTGCGTCGGGTGCTGATCAGTTTCGTCCTGGCGATGGCGCTGGGCGCGTTGCTGGGTGTGTGGATGGGCCGCTCGCGGCTGGCCAACGCCGTGCTCGATCCGCTGCTGGTGCTGTTTCTGAATCTCCCCGCGCTGGTCACCATCATTCTGCTCTACGTCTGGTTCGGTCTGGTGGAAGCGGCGGCGGTGCTGGCGGTGGTGATCAACAAAGTGCCCAACGTCGCGGTGACGGTGCGCGAGGGTGCACGCAGCCTCGATCCCAAGCTGGAGCAGATGGCCTGGATGTACGGTTTCAACCGCTGGCAGCGGATGGCCAACGTCTGGCTACCGCAGCTGTTCCCGTACCTGATGGCGGCGACCCGAGGCGGCCTGGCGCTGATCTGGAAGATCGTTCTGGTGGTCGAGCTGCTGGGGCGCTCCGATGGCATCGGCTTTCAGCTGCACATGGCGTTTCAGGTATTCGACGTGGCGAGCATCCTGGCCTACAGCCTGGCATTCATCGCCGTGGTACAGCTGATCGAACTGGCCGTGCTGCAGCCGCTGGAGCGGCGTGCGTCGTCCTGGCGCGAGCTCGGGGTGCGGCATGCTTGAACTGCGGATCGATGGCGCAGCGACAGGTCATCCGCTACTGGGCGCGATCGACGTGCAGGTGCAGGCCGGTGATCGCATCTGCCTGTTGGGGCCGTCCGGTATCGGCAAGACCACGCTGCTCAACGCCATCGCCGGGCTCGATCCGCACGTCGGGCCGATGGTCCGGCCGCGTGCCGAGCTGCGTGTGGGCTATCTGTTTCAGGAACATCGGCTGCTGCCCTGGCGCACGGTGCGGCAGAACCTGGCGCTGGTGGGCGCCTCCGCCCGCGATATCGATCGGCTGTTGAGCGAGGTGGGACTGGGCGATGTGGGTGATCGCCTGCCGGATCAGCTGTCGCTGGGTATGGCCCGTCGTGCGGCGCTGGCGCGCAGCCTGGCGATCAGGCCGGATCTGTTGTTGCTGGACGAACCCTTCGCCTCGCTGGACCCGGATCGCGCCGCCGAGCTGCGCGCGCTGATCGTCCGGCTGCTGAATGCGCAGCCGCACATGGCAATGATCTGCGTGACCCACGATGCCCGCGACGCCGATCAGCTGGCGAACCACCTGTGGTACATGAGCGGCCGGCCCGCGACCTTGCGTTGGGACCGGCCATTGACGTCCGGTGCCAACGCCAGCCAGATCAGCGAGGCATTACGCGGGCTCAACGTCTAGCTGACTGCGAGCTGCGTCAGGGCATGCAGCACCAGCCCGACCAACCCGCCGACCAGCGTGCCGTTGATGCGGATGTATTGCAAATCCTTGCCGACGCTTTGTTCCATCTGCTCGACCAGCTCACGGCTTTCCCAGTTTTCCACGCGCTGGGCGATGTACTTGCCGATCTGCCCACGGTAGCGCTCGAGCAGGCTGGGAGCAGCCCCCATCAGCTGCTCGTTGATCCAAGTGCGCATCGCGGTATCGGCGGCCAGCGAGTCGCCGAGGCTGCGGGTCAGCCGCACGATTCGTTTGCCGATGCGTGAATCCGGGCTGTCCAGATCGGCTTGTAGCCAATCGGTCAGTTCGCGCCAGAGCGTTTGCAGGTAATCGGTGGTGGCCGGGTGTTCCAACAGCTGGGCGACGATGCGCTCGAGTTCCAGCCGATAGGCCGGGTCATGCTTGAGCCGCTCGATGTATTCGCCGACGTGCTCGTCGAAGCGTTCGCGCAACGGATGTTCGGGGTCACTGGCGACCTCGGCGATCACCGCCGATACGCCATCGACGAACTTGTTCGCTGACCAGCCACCGACGGCTTTGCCCAGGCCCAGGTAGCGCAGGGTGCGCACTTCGGCGGTGATCGCGTCGGCCACCAGCGCGCGGGTGTCGTCATCCTGCAGCAAGGCGTCGAGCTTGATCAGCCCTTCATCGAGCATCGCCTGGTGTTTGCCCTGGCGAGTCAGCATCTCCAGCACCTGACCGCAGACCGGCGCGAGATCGAACTGACGTGCACGGTTGATCAACTTGGCCTGGACGAAGGCCTGCACGCGCTCGTCATGCAGGGACTCGACGCCGAAACGCGCCATGCCGGTGAGCTGTTGGCCGACCGCCTCGGCATTGGCCGGATGGCGCAGCCAATTGGCCAGGCGCCCGCCGATGTCCAGGGCCTCCAGCTTGGCCAGCACCAGCGGCGTGGAAAGGAAATGAGTGGTGAGGAAGGTCGAGAGGTTCTGGCCGATGCGTGCCTTGCTGCGCGGGATGATCGCCGTATGCGGGATCGGTAGGCCAAGCGGGTGACGGAACAACGCGGTGACGGCGAACCAGTCGGCGATGGCACCGACCATGGCGGCTTCGGCAAAGGAGGCGAGGTAGCCCCAGGCCGGGTGACGCGGCTCCATGGCGGTCGCGATTACGTAGAGCAGGGCGGCGAGCAGCAGAAGAAGGCCGGCGACCAGCTTCATGCGCGAAACCGGGGAGTGCCAGCGGCGGTGCAGAGGGCTCATGCGATTCCTCTTCAGTGCGGCGAATGGTGTGCGGCGGATGGGTGGCGCTCAGGCGTATCGGAGAGCGGGCCAGCGGATCTGCCTATACAGGACAGACCCGGTGGGGGCGGCGTGGGTTCGAATCCGCAGGCGTGCGGCTTATTCCTCGTCGTCTTCTTCGCGCAGCAGCACGTAGCTCCCATCATCCAGGCGCTCGCAGACATAGAACATGCTGACGGTGCCGTTCTGTTCGGTCACGGCGGCGTAGTCATCGGCTTCGACGGTGAAGTAGCCCTTGGAGTCGGAGCCGGCTTCGCTGGCGAACACGGCGGTGAAAAAGGCCTCTTCCGGCATGCCGTCGTAATAGTCGGCGCGTGCCTTGGCGTCCCACTCCTGCGGCGGTTCGAATTGCCCGGTGATGATGACGCGGGCGTCGCCCAGGTCCTGTTCTTCGCCGTCCGGGTCCGTTTCATGGGCGCGGTAGATGGTGCAGCTCAGGGCATTCGGGTCGGCCAGAATGCTGTCGCGCGAAGGGGTTTGGGTGGCAGGCATGGCAGGCGGCTCCGGTCA
>DPSI01000310.1 GCA_003527165.1 Pseudomonas sp. | reverse complement strand
GCCGGCCGCGCGGGAAGGTCAGCCACAGCGAGACGAAGCAGTCGAGGGTCCAGAAGATCGCCACCAGGCCCATCAGCCAGAGGCCCCAGTTGCCTGGTAAGGAGAGGTTGTAGTGAAACTCCAGCATGAAGGGGACGAAGTTCTGCCGCGAAAAACAGCACTCGCCCCAATAGCGCGTGCCCACCTGCTCGCCCGTCACCGCGTCCAAATAGTGCACTACCGGCCGCTCTTGATAGGGTTTTCCGGTCTCCGGATCCTTACGCGGCACCAGCGCCATCAGCGCGGCATGTCCGGGCTCGTCCGGGAACTCCATGTACCAGACCTGCATGCGCGGGTTGGCCTGCTGCACATGATCGACCAGCGTCCCCGGCGCCATCACCGGACCTTTGCTGGTGGTGTGGTAGAAAGCCGGGTTCAGCCATTCATCCAGCTCATGATGGAAAGCCAGAATGCTGCCGGTGATGCCGGCGAAAAACAGGAACAGCGCGGTGGCCAGGCCGATATAGCGGTGAAGAAGAACGAGGATCGGGCGCATCGTCGATGTCCGTTTTCGTAGAAAGCACAAAGCCGCCGGCCCGTGAGGGTCGGCGGCTACCTACGTATCAGAATTGATGGGTAATGGTCGCCACCACGTTGCGCTCGGCGCCCAGGTAGCAGGATGACGCGTTGTAGCAGGACGCCACATAGTATTGGTCGGTCAGATTGTTGGCGTTGAGCCGCACCGAGGTCCCGGTCAGGCCCACCCTGCCGAGGTCGTAGCCGATCGACGCATCGAACAGGGTGTAGGACGGCACCTTGAAATCATGCGCATCGTTGCCCCAGCTATAGCCGACGTAACGCGCCCCGCCGCCAATATTCAGCCCGGCCAGCAGGCCATCGGCGAAGCTGTAGTCGGCCCACAGGCTGGCCATGCGTTCGGGGGTCTGATACGGCGTGTTGCCCTTGGCGTCGACTACCGCGCCGGATGTGTCGTAGGCGTAGTAGGTCTTGCTGTATTCGACATCGTTCAGCGTGAAGCTGCCGAGCAGGCGCAGATTGTCCGTCACGCTCACCCGTGCTTCAAGCTCGACGCCGCGCGACCGCATGCCACCGACCCCCTTGTAGAAAGTGTCGGTGATCAGGCTGTTTTCCTTGGCGAAGAGGTTTTCCATGTCGATGGTGAAAAACGACAACGTATACAGGTCATCGGTACCGACTGGCTGGAACTTCACGCCGGCTTCCCACTGTTTGCCGGTGGTTGGCTCGAGAATCTGCGCGCCGCTGGAATAATTGGGGGTCGGGTTGAACGAGGTGGAGTAGCTCAGATAGGGCGATAGGCCGTTATCGAAGGCATAGAGCACGCCGACATGACCGCTCAGCTTCTCGCCCTGATTGGCGTCCTTGCCGCTGATGGCATCGTCAATGGACACGTCGTACCAGTCTTGACGCAACCCTGCTGAAAAATTCCAGTTGCCCAGTTCCACCAGGTCCTGGATGTAAAGACCCGCTTGTTTCTGACGGCGTAGCGCATCGGCAGTGGGGTAGGTCGAAAGCTCGAACGACGGAATCGCGGAGCCACCTGTATCCAGTGTGGGCACCGAGCCGGGCCGTGTTTGGTGATAAACCGAGTTGTCAGCATCGTTGAAGATTTTGTTCTTGGTGTATTGATAGTCGACACCGAGCACGACGGTATGTAGCGCCGAACCCGTGGCGAAGTCAGCCTGTAGCATGTTGTCAACGATCCAGGCGTGCAGGCTTTCCTCGCCTCCGCTGAAGCCTCTGAACAGTTCTTCGCTATCAGCGGGAAGCCAATAATAACCACTCTGCCAGACCTGGCTGTTCTCCACCTCGGCATCCAAGTAACGGAAGTTCTGCCGCGCGCTCCACACGTCGTTGAAGCGATGCTGGAACTCGTAGCCGAGCATGTTCTGGGTGCGCTTGAACTCCTCAACGTCCGGGTCGCCTTCGAAGAAGCTGTTGGACAACCGACGACCATTGCGTTTTTCCAGCGTTCCGGAAGCCGGCAGGCTGCCGTGGTATCCGCCGTTGGGATCGTGCTGAAGATAGGCGTAGAGGTTGAGGCTGGTGTCATCGCTGAGGTTCAGCGCCAGACTGGGCATCAGCGCATAGCGGGTCTCTTGCACATGATCGACCTGACTATCGCCGTCCTCAGCAACGCCGACCAGCCGGTAGGCGATGGTATCGTTCAGTGGTCCGGTTACATCGAATCCTATGCTCTTGTAGTCGTTGCTGCCGTAGGACAGGTCGATGCGGATTGCATCGCTGAACTGCGGCCGCTTGGTGGTCAACGCTGCCAGCCCACCAGGATTGCTGCGGCCATAGAGCACCGAAGAAGGGCCTTTGAGTATGTCGATGCGTTCGATGAAATAGGGGTCTATCTGCAGGCTGCTGTAGGAGCCCGGGTCGCCCATGGACTTCAGCCCGTCGATGATGATGTTGTCCACCGAGCCATCGTTGATCCCACGCATCGCCAGATAGTCGTAGCGCCGCGTGTTGCCATAGGGATTGCTGAGTACGCCGGGAGTGTAGCGCGCCGCTTCAGCGACGGTCATCGAGCCCTGTCTGTCGATCTGCTCGCGCGTCACGACAGATACACTTTGCGATGTCCGCACCAGCGGCATACTGGTCTTCGTCGCCACACTGCTGTGCGTAGCGTTGTAGCCTTCCATCTCGCCCAGGGCATTACCCAAGGCAAAGCTTTCAACCACCATCGGCTTCAATTCGACGGCGCTGACCTGCTCTGGGTGCGGCGCCAGCGAGTATGTACCGCGCTCATTGCGCACCGCCTGCAGTCCGCTGCCCTGCAGCAGCGCGTCAAAGCCTTCCTCGACGCTGTATTGGCCTTGCAGGCCGTTCGATTGCCGGCCTTCGATCAGGCTGCCATCGACCGACAGCATCACTCCGGCCTCACCGGCAAAGCGGCTAAGGGCACTGGACAGCGGGCCGGTAGGAATATCGTAGCCACGCACCGACTGCTGACTGGCGGACTGTGCCAAGGCCGCCGGCGAGGTGGCGAGCGCGGCCAGGGGCAGACAGAGCATGGCGGCGCGAACGGCCTGGGCGAGCGTGCTGGAACGGCGGAACGGAAGAGCGATCGAGCGCATGAGTCATCCTTTTTGCGGGGGCAAAATCGTGATCGTTGCCGTTATGCCCCGTGACATTGCAAAAAGGGAACTGCGGACAAGAATTTTTTACATTCGTGTTAATCAGACGCCGGTGCCTTGCTGCAACGGCTCGAGGCTCACCCACCAGGGAAGCCGACGATTGATACGAAGCGCCAGGGTGCTTGCCAGCGCTTCCAGTACCCGTTCGGTATCCGCCGACGGATAAGCGCCCACCACGCGTAGCCCCGCAATCCGCGGATCGCAACCGAGATAGCCTTGACGATAACGCGCCAGTTCAGCGACGAATTCGTCCAGGCGCAGGTTGTCGGCCAGCAGCACCCCTCCGGCCCAGGCCTGACGACCAGACTGGACGGGGCGTTCGGGTTCGATGTGATGGCTATTGAAGGCGATCTGCTGACCGGCGCTGACGGTACGCGAACTGGCGCGCCCGTCGGGCTGAACGTCGATCGCGCCGTCGAATACGCTGAGCTGGGTGCAGCCATCGCGTTGCAGGACCGAGAATCTGGCAGCGTCATCGACCTGCAGGTCGCCTTCGGCGGTACGCAACAACAGCGGGCGACGCTCGGCAGCGGCCTGCACCAGCAGCTCACCGCGGTACAGCGAGAGCGTGCGGGCCCGTCGCCCGAATGCAATGTCCACCGCGCTATCTGTGTTCAGCCACAACTGCGAACCGTCATCCAGGCGCCAGTCGCGGACCTCGCCGATGGCCGTGCGCTGGTCCGCTGCCCAGCTTCGCCAAGGCATCGCGCTCGCGGCAAGCGCCAGCACGCCACCCCCACAGAGGACCGAAAAGGTTTTCAGCGCCTGCCGACGATTTGGCTGCTGGGGTCGCAACAGGGCTGTCGCCGCAGGGCTGAACGGATCGCCGGCCAGGGGTTCGAGGCGTCCGCTGATCCGCTCCACCCGCTCCCAGGCACGGGCATGTTCGGGCGTTACCAGCCAGGCGCGCCAGGCTTCTCGGTCGGCCTCGCTGACCGATTCGGCCTGCAACACCGCGAACCACTGCGCCGCAGCCTGCAGCACCTGATAGTCGAGGCTCATGGCTCGTCCTCGGTCAGCAGCAGACAATGCAGCATGGCCTGCGCCATGTATTTCTTGACCATCCGCTCGGACACCCCAAGCTCGGCGGCAACGGCCGCGTAGGTCATCCCGTGCAACTGCGACAACAGAAACGCACGACGCACCTTGTGCGGCAGTCGCGCCAGCATCGCATCGACCTGCATCAGCGTCTCGATGATCAAAGCGTGCGATTCCGCCGAAGGCATGACCGCTTCGGGCTGCAAGGCGAGCGCATCCAGATAGCTCTGCTCGATCTGCCTGCGGCGCCAGTGATTGTTCAGCAGGCCCCTGGCAATGGTATGCAAGTAGGCGCGAGGTTCGCGAATCGCTTCGAGCCCATGGTCTTTGGCCAGCACGCGGACAAAGGTGTCCTGCGCCAGGTCGGCGGCCTTTTGGCTACAACCGAGCTGACGACGCAACCAGCTGTTCAGCCAACCCTGATGATCGACATATAGCCGATGCACCAGTTGTTGCCGGACCATCCCCTCGGTCGCCATGGTTGTTGCCCTTCGCCTTGAGAGTCGATAATGCTAACGCTTCTCATCATCGTAAAGCTACGGCCATGCCTGCGGCTCGACGGATTTATTCGAGCGATTGCTCAGAGGCTTCCGGGCTCGACTAGGCTTTCAGAAACCCGACTTTGGAGTCTTGAGATGAAACGCATCATTCACCTTTCCGCTGCAGCATTGTTGCTTGGCGCCCTCCCCGTCCAGGCCTTGGAAATGCGCCCTGGACTGTGGGAGTTTTCCAGCGACAACATCGAAGTGGACGGCACGAAAATGCCAGGGATGGCTGAAATGATCGAGCAAATGAAGGGACTACCAGCGGAGCAAAAGAAGATGATGGAAGACATGCTTACTGCTCAGGGCGTTGAGCTGGGTACCGGCGGCGTGCGCATGTGCCTGAGCGCGGAACAGGTGAAATCCCGTGCATTGCCGTTTCAGGACGAGCCCGGCTGCAGGCAGGAACTCACCGAACAGACCGATACCAGTTGGACATTCAAATTCGAATGCCCGGACGCCAAGGGCCAGGGCGAGACCCGCCTGATCAGCGAGCGTGAGGTAACCAGCGTTATCGAAAGCGATTATCGAGTCGGCAGTCAACAGGGCAGCAGTCGCATGCAGTCACGTGGGAAGTGGCTCAGCGAAGATTGCGGATCGCTCCAGCCAAGAAACTAGCGTCAGGTTTCACGTGGAACCTTCATGAAGCGAGTGACGGCTCTATTCGGTGATCCATTCACCCCCGCTGGCCTGTTCGCAGGCGGGCTGAAGGAAACGAGCATCACTGGCGACGCCGTAATAATGAATATCCTGACGATAAGGCATGTTGGAGACTTGGGCGTTGCGGCAGACGCCAAAGGCCCCGGTGGGGCACTGCTCGACGAACGTGACTTCGACTTCCTGCCCCTTGAGCTCGGGCTGACAGAAGCCGGATCGGAACAACTCGGCCGGAATGCTGCGATTCTGCTGGCAAAGCTTCACCTCGATTCGCTCATCCTGGCTATGTACAACACAACCCTCGGCCCACGCCTGACCGGCAGCGCCTAAAAACAACAGCAGAAAACACATTGACCGCATCGAACTGCACCTTTGAATCTATCGCCGCGACTCTAGCATGCAGGCCTTGAAATCGCTTCCAACCCAGCCGCCGAATGCGCACCATGGCCCTATGCTGACTGAAATACCTACCCATGTGATCTGTGGCCCGCTTGGCGCCGGCAAAACCAGCCTGATTCGCTCACTACTGGCGCAGAAGCCTGCGGACGAACGCTGGGCGGTGCTGATCAACGAGTTCGGCCAGATCGGGCTCGACGCCGCACTGCTGAGCATTGATGAGACGGGCATCGGCCTAGCGGAAGTCGCCGGCGGCTGTCTATGTTGCGTAAATGGCGTTCCGTTTCAGGTCGGCTTGAGCCGATTGTTACGCAAGACGAAGCCGGATCGGCTGCTGATTGAACCCTCTGGTCTGGGCCATCCGGCCGAGCTACTCGCGCAACTTGGCGCGCCACCCTGGCAGGGCGTTCTCGCCTTGCAGCCGTGCATTTGCGTGCTCGACGCAATAGCCCTTGCGCGTGGCGAAGCACTGCCACCGACCCAGCAGCAGGCGCTACCGCACAGTGGCTTGTTGCTGTTGAACAAAAGCGAGCGGCTGGATCAGGCGGAGCGCCAGCGTGTCAGCGCGCGGTTGCCGCCATTGCCCCTGCGCTGGACACATCATAGCGACTTACCGATCGCCGAGCTGCCGGGCATCGATGCACGAGCCGGACTTCCCCACGGTATTCAAGCACCCTTGCCCACCGCTGTTGGAATAGCCGGTGGCGTCTGGCTGGATCCGCAACAGCCCTTCTGCCAGACCCAGGGAAACGCAGACGGCTGGAGCATCGGCTGGCGCTGGCACCCGAGCCAGCGTTTCGATCTGCAACGCATCGGCCAATGGCTCGACAGCCTGGACTGGCGTCGAGCGAAGCTGGTGCTGCACGGGCCCGACGGCTGGTGCTCGGCCAACGCGCTGACTGGCGAGTCGCTCGTGTTCATGCCCAGCGAATGGCGAAAGGATTCGAGACTCGAACTGATCTTCAAGGAACCGCGGGACGAAGCGCCGCTGAAGGCGGGAATGATGGCCTGTCGGCTCTAGCGCAGCTCAATCGTCGCGGCGGCGCCAGTCGTCCATCTGAATCACGCGCCCCTGCTCCGGTCGCGCCTGAAAAGGATGAGCGTCCAATTCGATCGCCCCTGGTCGAGCGCCGAACATGACGATGCTGCCCTGATGACGCTGCTCTCCCGTGACGGTGAACTCGAAGCCGTAGATCCGAGCGAAGCGCCGCTGACCGCGCGCGTCGCGAACCAGACCCAGGCGGCGAAACGCGACGTTGCCGTCGAGCAGCTCGACCTCCATCTTCGTGCAGTGGCGCCGTACCGATGCCAGCGCGCGCTCACGAATCCCGTGGGCATGCCAGAGCCAGGCGGCAGTCGCCATCAGCAGCAGGAAAACGAACAGATTGCCGAGCGTCACCACGAGGCTTGAATCTCATTGCTGCGAACAGCGACCGGTAAAAGCTGACGCAACGCCTCCGGCGCGCATCTAACATGCCTGACCAAGCTGCTCAACTTTCCAGCCAGACGTCGCGCACCCAGTGCCATACGGTCTCCCAGCTCTCATCGGTGAGCTCATGCTCGTCGCCATCGAACAACATGACCTCGCCTTCCAGATCGACCACATAGTAGTCGGGCCCGTCCTGGCAGATCGGCAGAAGATCCCGAGCCACCCCCGCGTCCCAGGCATTGGCGGCCACTTCCGGAAGATAGGTGTGCGATTGTGGATCGGCGGCGGTCACCGGCTCCAGCCGGCCATAGACGACATCGCTGACCGTCAGCAGAAACTCACGCAGGCCGAACGGCAAGTTGATCAGCAACTCTTCCTCGACCTCGACCAGACGGTCATCGTCTGGCAGTTCCAGCGGCACCGGTACCGGTTCGTTGAGTTCACGCAGTTGCTCGATCACTTCTTCCATGACAGTCCCCCTTCTACAGTCGTCAGGAATGCGCCGTTTATACAAGCCCTCGCATTCGCTAGCCAGTGCCAGTCGCACGAAAGTGGCTGTTGCTTGGAAAAACTGATGTGGCAACACGTTGTAAGCGTGACATTTAAGGGCGTCCGGCTAGTGTTCGCGTAGTTTCTCTGCGGCGCAGACCACTGCTCAGGCCGTCCTCTAGCGCGGCACGGCTTTGGCCTCGCTGTAACCTATTGCCACCTTTTCATAGGTCCAACTGCCGAACCTTGGCCTGGTGATCCGAGTCTCAACACGCAGCTTTACCGTTTCGGTAGCCAATGCGGTCAGGCTCAAGATCACTATCATCAGCCAGTCAGGGGGGTTCATGGACAAGGCAGATCGTGCCGGTTTTGCCGTATTCATCCTTGCCATTGCGTTCATCGCCTTTGTCGGCGGGGCGCTGGTTGTCCTTTCCCAGAGCTTCCCCTATCGCTATCTGAACGATGCGTACAAGGCGGGTCATGCCGCTCTGGCTCAGCTCACCGAGACCGATCTCTACACCGAGACGCACCTGTGGCGACAAGCACGGCGTCAAGAGCGGGGCGTGACCCTCCACGATTCACAAGGCGCTTTCGAGGGGCTGACGCTCTATACCTCGGGCGACGGTAGTTACGCCCACCTAGTCGACCTGCAGGGCCACGTCGTCCATCGCTGGGAGCTGCCCTATCATGACATCTGGAAGCAAAGCCCGGTCGGTCGCAAGCCAAGACCCGAGGACAGAATCTACTGGGACAAGGTCCGCTTGCTACCCAACGGGGACTTGCTGGTGGTGATCACCGCCGATAACGACACCCCTTGGGGCTATGGCCTGATCCGCATCGACCGTGATTCGAAGCTTGTCTGGGCTTACCACGGCGCCGCCCATCATGATTTGCACCTGACGCCGGACGGCCGCGTGGTCACCCTCACCCACGATTTTACCGAGGAGGATATCCCCGGTTTGCGGGGCCTCGAGCGCCCATGGCTGGATGATTTCCTGGTGGTGCTGGACCTCGAAAGCGGCAAGGAGCTGAATAAGGTCGCGCTGTCTCAGGCCTTTCTCGCTTCGCGCTTCGCCGAACCGCTTTACCAGACGCCGAGCTACGCCACTGGCGATCCGCTGCACGCCAACAGCGTGCATTTTCTCGACGATCAGCAAACCGCCGCCTTCGCTCCGGCCAATGGTCGCTCCGGGCAGGTGCTCATATCGTTCCGCAATATCAGCACCATCGCGCTGGTGGACCCGGAGCTGAGCGCCGTGACCTGGGCCAGCACGGGGCCCTGGCTGGTCCAACACGACGCCAGGGTGCTGCCAAACGGCAATTTCACTATCTTCGATAATGCGGCCAACTATCGGGAAGCGAACATTTCCCGGGTACTGGAAGTGAACCCGAGCACGCACGAGGTGGTCTGGAGTTACGAAGGAAACGATGAACAGCCCTTTGAAAGTTATGTCCGCAGCTCTGCGGAAACACTGCCGAACGGCAATCGCATCATTACCGAATCCGATGGTGGTCGTCTGTTCGAGGTCACTCGGGAAGGAAACATCGTCTGGGAGTTCATCAACCCGGTTCGGGGCGGTGATAACGAAGCCTTTATTCCCATCGTCTCATCTGGGCAACGGATCGCTTACGAAACGCTCGACGCGGAATTCCGCGCCGTTATCGATCAGTCGCTGAGCAGGTGAACGACATGAATTCACAGCACATCCGAAACAGCGCTACGTTTTTCCTCCTGGCCGCCAGCGCTTTGCCGCTGGCGGCCCACGCTTATGTCGGTCCCGGTGCAGGGCTGGGTCTACTGGCGGCATTGTGGGGTCTGGTGGCGGCAGTAGGGGTCGCCATCTTCTATGTAGTGATGTGGCCGATCCGCCGCATGCGTCGGCGGCGCAAGGCGGAGCAGGTCGCCGCTGCCGAGCATTCCGATGGCTCCGTAACGCCGACCATCGAGCCCAAGCGCAACAAGGATTCCTCGCTTTCCTGACCTGGATGACAGCCGACCTTACTTGCCGGGGAACGGTACAACCTGAACCCCGGGCCAAGCGATGTAGCAGCCAAGCGGCTCGTTGAATGGAGGAATCGTCATGGGAATACTGGACCTGCCCGGGCCGCTGTTCGGCGCAATCGATAGCTTGATGGCATCACTGTTGCCCGCCGGCGCGCGGCTGATTATCTGGGCGATCATGGCCGGCGCCGGCACGCTGTTGCTGTATCGGCTGATCTCGCCACAGGCGCGTATCGGGCAGGCCAAGCGAGAAGCCCGGGAAGCGCGTCGACGGCTAAGCGAGTTCGACGGCGAGATCGCCGAGGCCGGCCCCTTGATTCGTGGCCAGTTCAGCGCCGCTTTCCGCCATATTGGCCTGGTGCTGATACCTACTCTGTTCTCGATGTTGCCGCTGCTGGCGCTGCTGACCTGGATCGATCATACCTACAGCTATGATTACCCGGACCGAGACGAGCCCCCAACGATGATGGTGGAGCCCGAGCCGGACTTCACGGAGTGGATCACAGACAGCGATATTCCGTTGGTCCGTATCGGTATCGCGGGCAGTGAGCTGGTGGAAATCGCGCTAACCGCGCCGATCCCGGTCATTGAACGACGCCAGTGGTGGAATTGGCTGGTCGCCAACCCACTGGGTTATCTGCCCGGCGAAACCGGTCTGGAACGGGTCAGTATCGGCTTGCCACAGCGCGCCTACCTGCCCTTCGGACCGCCCTGGATGCGCTCATGGCTGGCCATCCTGCTACCGATCATGGCGCTGGTATCCCTGCTCACGTATCGCTGGGCGCATGTGGAATGAATGATTCAAACATTGCCAGCACCGCCGAGAGCGGGGTCGCCACCGATCCCGGCTTTGATGTACCGACCTGGATGCATCTACTCAGCGGCTGGATTCATCGCAACCCGCGTTTATGGATCCGGCTCGGCAATCTGGAGACCCGAACGGTAGCCGACGTTATAGCCGATGTACGCGTGGATCGACCGGTCTTCGTCGCCGGACTGGCCCGTTCGGGCACCACCGTGCTGCTCGAGCAGCTGGCCGCGCACCCACAGGTGGCCAGCCATCGCTACATAGATTATCCGCCGGTGCTGACGCCCTACTGGTGGAACCGCTGGTTGGGCATGGTGCCGCGTGCAACGGAAGTCGCAAAAGAGCGCGCCCATCAAGACGGCATCAGCATCACCTCGCAGAGCCCAGAGGCCTTCGAGGAAGTGCTGTGGATGGCTTTTTTCCCCGACGCCCATGATCCGCAACACAGCTCTGTCATGCATCGGCAAGACGTCCATCCCGAGTTCGAGCGCTTCTATGACGAGCATCTGCGCAAACTGTTAGCGGTGCGCAAACGCCAGCGCTACGTCGCCAAGGGAAACTACAACCTGGTGCGGCTGGCATACCTGCACCGTCTCTATCCTGATGCCCGCTTCGTGCTGGCAATCCGCGACCCGGTCTGGCACATCGCTTCGCTGATCAAACAGCATCGCCTGTTCGTAGCGGGCGAAACGTCAGAACCCAGAGCCCTGGACCATATGCGCCGAGTCGGTCATTACGAGTTCGGGCTCGACCGCCGGGCCATCAATACCGGCGACACCGCCCTGACCCGTCGAATCACCGAGCTTTGGAGCTCGGGCCGCGAAGTGGAAGGCTGGGCGCATTACTGGGCGGCAATTTACAACCATGTGGCCGATGTATTGGCGGCCGATGCCTCGCTGCGCCAGGCCAGTCTGGTGGTCCGCTACGAAACCCTGTGCGGCGAGCCCCGGACGACGTTGGAGCAGGTATTCGAGCACACTGCCCTGCCCGTTGCGGTCGAGGCATTAGAAGCCGCTGCTGCCGGGCTGCACGCACCCGGCTATTACCGGCCGGCATTCAGTGACGAAGAGTTGGCAACCATCCACACCATTACCGGCCCGGTAGCGGCCCGCTTTGGCTATGCCGAAGGCATCGTTCCCAGCAGCTGATTCAGGCAGTCATTTCGAGAGGATCCACATGGCCCATACAAGCGCTCCGCTGCATCAGCCCGAACCGCCAGGAATCGTTGAGACGCCGCTGGCGGGGGCTAGGCCGAACGCCCACCTCTATCGGCATGCGATGACAGTGGACAAGGCCGCGCGGGCCGCAGTCAACGGGCAGAAACCCTGCGTCCTCTGGTTTACCGGGCTGTCCGGCGCCGGCAAATCAACGGTGGCGGACCTGGTCGAACAGCGGCTTCACACGTTGGGCAAACGCACCATGATTCTGGATGGAGATAACGTGCGTCATGGCCTCAACCGCGATCTTGGCTTCAGCGACGCCGATCGGATCGAAAACATTCGGCGGGTGGGTGAAGTTGCGCGGCTGATGGTGGATGCCGGACTGATCACCCTGGTCAGCTTCATCTCGCCGTTCCGCAGTGAGCGGCAGATGGTCCGCGAACTGATGGAGCCGGGTGAATTCCTCGAGATCTTCGTCGACGCCTCTCTAGCAATCTGCGAAGCGCGCGACCCCAAGGGCCTGTACCGCAAAGCGAGGGCCGGCCAATTGCCCAACTTCACCGGCATTGGCAGCCGTTACGAGGCGCCGAGCGCACCGGAGTTACGCCTGCCAGCCGGCGAAGCGCCACCCGAAGTGCTCGCCGAGCAGGTCATGACGCTTCTGCAAGCGCGCGGGATGCTTTGAGCGAAGCCGCAAATCGGCATTGGCCGGAGCCGCTAAGACGCTCGTCCCGCAGCCGTCCCGTTTATTCCACCGTCACGCTCTTGGCCAGGTTGCGCGGCTGGTCGACGTCGGTACCGCGCAGCACCGCGACGTAATAGGACAGCAGCTGCAGCGGCAGCGTGTAGAGAATCGGGGCCAGCACATCGTGGATGTGCGGCATGCTGACGATAAAAGTGCCCTCGCCGTTCTCGATGCCCGCTTCCCTGTCGGCGAAGACGATCAGCTCGCCGCCACGGGCGCGCACTTCCTGCAGATTGGATTTGAGTTTTTCCAGCAACTCGTTGTTCGGTGCCACCGTTACTACCGGCATATCCGCATCGACCAGCGCCAGCGGGCCATGCTTAAGCTCGCCGGCCGGATAAGCCTCGGCATGAATGTAGGAAATCTCCTTGAGCTTGAGCGCGCCCTCCATCGCCACCGGATACTGCGCACCGCGGCCGAGGAACAGCGTGTGGTGCTTCTCAGCAAAGTGCTCGGAAATCTTCTCCACGGTAGTATCCATCGCCAGCGCCTCACCCAGACGCGTCGGCAGACGGCGTAGCTCGTCGATCAGCTCGGCTTCCAGGGCCGGCGCAAGCGTGCCGCGCACCTGTCCCAGCGACAGGGTCAGCAGCAGCAAGCCGACCAGTTGGGTGGTAAAAGCCTTGGTCGAGGCCACACCGATTTCGGGGCCGGCCTGGGTCAGCAAGGTGAGATCGCATTCGCGAACCAGCGAGCTGATACCGACATTGCAGATCGC